>JAIKZM010000102.1 GCA_024682215.1 Saccharofermentans sp.
AAGTCCGATCCTTCCGGTCGGGCAGCTGAAATAAGGCGGCTTTTCGACAAATGACATTCCGCTTGTCCCGATTATCTTCTCACCGTCTAAAGCGAGCCATGAAACAAACGTGCCGTCAGCTAAATGACGGTTGTAGTAATCTTTAAGAGCTGGTACGAGATCGATGTTTTCAGCCGCACCTTCCTCTCTTAACTGGGTGATGCGCATGCTGATGAATGTATCAAGATCCGCTGCTGTCAGTTTTCTGTATGTGATAGCCATAAACATCAGGCCGTCATGTTGATGACTGCATCAAGGTTTGCTACGTCTACTGTGATCCCGGATTCACCGAAATCGATTATTGCACCCAGCTTGAGCGGTGCGGTTTCATTGGCCTTTTTAGCGGTAGTCAGGACTTCGTGAAATGTCATGTTCATCAGAAGATAGCCTGCACGTCCGGCTTTTTCGAAAAAATCGATCGCCTTTGGCTCGGTGGAGAAAACTGGCAGATAAGCTGTTTTGTCAGGTCCGCTGATGACGAACATTCTATGACCGCCATCCTTATGATCACCGAATGGCGTGGAAAAATAAACTGTTGTCTTGCCGAATTCGTGAAGAAAGCTCCCGACGTCCAGTTCACCTTTGTTGTACTTTTCGAGGATCTCAGTTGCTGATAACGTGTTTGCCATAGAATATCTCCTTTTAAAAATCGTTAAAAACATTCGAATCTTTCTTCTGCTGCAGGCGCAGGTAGTAGCCTGCGATCATGGACGAGAGCATCGTTGTGAGGATCAGTACAGTGAAGAATTCCAGGCTGATTATGTTGTATGAATAGGCGACGGTAGCAAGTACGATGCCCGGGCCGCCTCTTGCGTTCATGGTTATCGCAAAGTTCATCTTAGTACTCATCTTAAGTCCTGAAGGGAGGAGTAGGAGCCATGTCCCGATGAACTCGAGACCGAAAGCGATCACGAAGAAAAGAAGGAATCTCGCAAGAGAAAAATCGTGAATGACATTGAGCTGTATTCCGACAAGCGCGAAATATACCGGAATGAAGAACGAGAAAGCGATCTGCTCTAATGAGTGCATGCGCTCCTTCGTGGTCTCTGCAGTTCCGAATACGGCTTTGATCAGATAGCCTACGATGAATGCTGAATACATGATGTTGATACCGGCCATGTACAGCAGTCCGCATGTGAGCAGCAGGAGAACAAAACTGAGTGAATAGAAGGTTAAAGGTTTCCATTCGCTCTTTATCTGTTTCACGTGCTTTGATATCAGTGCGATGACAACGAAGATGCCGATAGTGACCGCAACTATGACAATCATCTCAATGAGTTTGATCTCGCCTGACTGAGCGATCTTGGTTGCGACATTTAAAAGTATCCAGAGGCACAGATCCTGGAAAGTGGATACGGTCAGGACAGTGTTGGAAAACTTTGTGTTCATTATCCCCATGTCAAAGAATATCTTTGAGATGACGGGGATGGATGTGATGGCGACTCCGATCGCGAACACAAGGCAGTAAGCCGTGTCGTTGTTTATGCTTCCGATGAAGTGATCCTTGAACATTCCGAAGAAAGGGATGCTGCCCGCCATCGGAAGGAATGTTGCGCCGATGAATACAAGGCTTATGGTCTTCGCGTTAGTCTTATCCACTTTGATGTCAGTGTTGTAACCGGATAAGAACATCAGGAAGATGAGACCTAACTGATAGAAGATGTTGAGTACTTTTCCCTCCTCAGGATATGCAAAGAATATCTGCTGCGACAGAGAAGGAAGGAGCAGGAACAGGCAGCTCCCGCCAAGTATCATGCCGCCTAAGATCTCGCCTACTACACGTGGTCCCTTGATCTTTTCGAAAAGTGTGCCGAAAGTGAACGCGAACAACAGCAGGAGCGCTATCGCGATCAAGGTCATGATTATCTCTTTTTCAGAAAGTGTCGCCAGTCTCATGTCAGTGCAGTATAGCCTTCAGTTTCTCATCGGTAGTAAGGAGCGCTTTTGCAAGTTCTCTATACTTTTCCTCGTGCAGATATGTGTGCCTGTGAGGTTTCATGGAAGGAGCAAGGTCGATCGCCTTTGCGTAATCGGAGACCTTGAGATCAAGTGTCGCACAGTAATCCCAGAAGCCGGTCTTTGTAAAGACCGTGTCGACTCTCTGCCAGCGGTGATCCAGTATCTTACACATTATGTAAGTTCCGATACCGACCTGAACGCCGTGGAGCTGAGGACGCTCTAAGAATGAATCGAGGGCATGTGAGATGAGGTGTTCGCTGCCGCTCGTCGGAGCAGATGAACCGGCGATCTCGTTTGCGACTCCGCTCATTGCAAGCGAATCCAAAAGTTCTTTAAGGAAGAGCGGTTCATCGATCGATTCGAAAGGAGTCCTTACAAATGAGTTGGCAGCCTTCTTTGCGATCATGAATGCGAAGTCGTTTACCTCTCCGTAGCCTAAGTCTTCCTCGTGCTGCCAGTCGTATGTCGACTGGATCTTTGCGACCATGTCGCCAACACCTGAGTGCAGGAATCTTACAGGCGCGCTCTTAATGACGTCGGTATCTACAAGGATCCCGTAAGCCATTTTCGCAGGAAGCGATTTTCTGTGTCCGTCAACGATAAGAGATGCTGTTGAACTTGAGAAGCCGTCAGATGATGAACTCGTCGGGACGCTGATGAAGGGGATGCGCAGGATGTATCCGATATATTTAGCTGCGTCTATGACTTTTCCTCCGCCCATGCCGATGATCGCCTGAGTCTTGTTGGGGAGCTCAAAGGCAAGGTTTGTGATGTCCTTGAAATCAACTGTGTCCATCTCCTGGCTGTGGAGGACCTTGACGCCTGCTTCATCAAAAGACTTAAAGACGGTATCACCGAACATGGAGATAAGTCCGTTTCCGAAAAGAATAACGACCTGTGTGAATTCTTCAGCCTTGAGATATTCGCCGATGTGTGCGGTAACTCCGCACTCGATCTTGAGGATAGGGGGAATTGAGATTTCGTCTTTGGACATGTTTATTTCCTCGCTTTCTTGTAATCAGATAACTTCGGGAACGACCTTTGTAAGTTCATCGAAACTGTTGATGAAAGGAACTTCGGCATTGATCGTGCCGAATCCGTATTTCGCATGGATGAAAGGGAACCCTGCTTTGACCGTTGAATCGTAATCGCTCTGGATGTCTCCGACATAGCATGCCGCGGTAAGACCGTTGCGCTCTGCTATCAGTCTGATGTTCGCATCTTTCTGAAGGAAGTTGTTTCCGTAGCACTCGATGTCTTCTACAAGGTCTTCCGGTTTCCCGTAGGCAATGTTGTAGAACTCCAGAAATGCTTCGATGTATCCTGCCTGGCAGTTGCTTACGATATAGACGTGATAGCCCATTTCCTTGAGCTTTGCCCATGTCTCGCAGATGCCGTCATAAAGAATGCCGCCGTGCTGACGGAGGTATTCGTTTTCGTAGTTTTCGCAGGAAGAACGCAGTGCGTTTCTTGCCTCGCCTTTTTCGGCATAAAAGAAAAGATTGTCTGCGATCTCATCCATGGGCTTGCCCATGTTTCTCTGGATGTCTTCGCGCGTGACGGTCCTGTCCTTGTAGCCTGCTTCATGAACCTTTACTGTCCATGCCTTTGCGACGTTTTCGGATGAGTCCCAGACTGTACCGTCCATGTCAAATATGATGCCTTTTTTCTCCTGCATAAAAACCTCTTTTGTTTAGTATTCTTTTTCGCTGTTCTTCTCAGAATTCTTAAGAAGGATCTCAGGGATGCCGCTGTGCTTGACTATGTAGGGATCCTCGCCGTATTCGGAGAAGAGGAAGCTCTTTTCGATCGCGGGAACATCATCGACCATTCGTGTGTATCCGATGCCTCTGGGCGAATACTCACTGAGTTTGCATGATGAGTCTCCGAAGTCATTGAATTTCTTCAGTATAAGATATGTGATCATGATCGCATAAGATATGCCGGTGAATATTATCATCGAGCCATATACCAATACAATCACAAGTATGCTTTCTTCTCTAGTCATAGGCTTTATCACTCCTGCCTTTTCTTTACATATTTGAAGATGCCTTCAGACTGAGTCAGTCTCAGATTCTTAAAGATCCTCTTAAGCCCCATTAATCCCTTGGTGAAGAAGAGCATGGATGTGACGAGTAATGCCGCAACAGCATTCACGTAAGTGTTGCCGAAGTGTCTTGCGGCCCCTTTATTAATGCCTAAGAAAAAGAAACCGATGAAAGCCACGATGACCGCAAAGATAGCTGCGGCAATGGCATAAACGCGTCCTTTTGTCCAGGGCAGCGTTCCGACGACTTTCCCGGTCTGTCCGTTTACGAGGATGGTGTACGGTTTGTCTTTATGCTTAAAGGTAAAGAACCAGACGGGCATCATCATATAGACCGGATCGTCGTGTATGTCTACCCAGTACAGAGAATCTCTGATCTTAACGTTCCTGGTGCCTCTGGGAATCGTCTTTACCACTTCCTCCGCAAAGAGCTTATGGCATCTTTCGGCAGCAGATCTTCTCAGATCGTAATATCCGAGATCAGAAGTGTTCGAATAGAAGCCGTTCAGATAATCTTCATCAAAATCCGTTGCCTCCCCAAGATAAAAAGGCTCAAGCTTCAGGCTTGTGTCGTCATTGAGGATCTTTGATCCGTCGATCGGAAGATTGTGAAACCTTGTCTCGCCGGCTCTGGAATAGTACTTGGTAACAGTACTCTTTCCGCGCTTGACTTCTCCGCTGATGTAATCTGCTTCCGAAAAGTCGGCAGTGATCACCCAGTACGGTACATAGATGCCGCGGATATTATCCGGAACGCACTTGGCCTTGACCTCTTTTGGAATAAACGGGTTTTTGAGAAACCTCTTCTTGATGGTGTCGACCGCCTGCTGCTTGGTGATCTTGAACGGGATGAGTCCGTCGGGTCTGTACTCTTTTGATACCCTGCTGAAGACGATCGCCGGGTTGCCGCAATAAACGCAGAACGTCGAAGCTTCCGTGTCGCTCGTGATCACTTCGGCGCCGCAATGATTGCAGACATAGACCCTGGTGTCATAGAATTTCGTGCCGGCTTCAGCATATATGTCCCTGACGTCTTCCGGTCTGAAAGAACTGCCGCAGGTCTGGCACTCCAGCTTATGAGAAGCCGGATTGAATATCAGCTTGCCTGCGCAGTTAGTGCATAATACAGCCATAGTTTATCTTCCTTTCTTATTCCACGAAAATAATATAACATAAAATAAATATTTTATGATAATTATCGTATTTCACCTTGTTTCCTTGACCTGAAAGTCTTCTGATGATAGATTATGCGTGCCTGTAAACACCCCTACCGGCCGACAGTTCGTTTGTGCCATCCTGTCGATAAATAAAACCAGGACTTCATTTGATCATTAACTGTGCATGCACCTGTATGCTCATTTGGTTTTATGCGGCTCCTGAAAGGGGGCCATTTTTTATTTGGAGTTTGGATTATGAGTGAATCAAAAAACGTATCAAGACTTTTCATGTGCATAGGCATTGTATTCGTTACATGCCTTCTGCTCTCAAATCTCGTTGCAGGAAAGATGTGGGCGGTAACACCCGATATCACTCTGCCGGCAGCAGTCATCCTTTTCCCGCTGACATACATCATCGGCGATGTGTTCACTGAAGTCTACGGCTTCAGAAAAGCACGCACCATCATATGGCTCGGCTTTGCCTGCAGCTTTTTTGCGGTAATGGTCTATCTTTTGACGATCGCGCTCCCTCATCCCGGATACTGGGAGAACCAGGAGGCGTTTGCAACCGTACTCGGAACGACACCCCGTGTTGCAGCTGCGTCATTTGCGGGATATCTGTTCGGCGAGTTCTCTAATGCTTTTATCCTTTCCAGGCTTAAGGTTGTGACCAAAGGAAAGAACCTCTGGCTGCGTACTATCCTTTCAACGGTAGTAGGCGAGGGACTGGATTCAGTCATCTTCATCATGATCTCTTTCTGGGGAACGATGGAGAACGAGGTCGTTCTCAAGATGATCCTTTTCCAGTATCTGTTCAAGGTAGGCTATGAGGTTCTCTTTACACCAGTCACATATGCTGTGGTAAAGGCAGTCAAGAAGGCCGAAGGCATCGATGTCTATGACGAAGGCTTAAAGTACAATTTCATCAAGGGGTAATGGTATGCGCGAAAAAGAAGGTCTTACAAAACTCGGCAGCAACGGCACCAAGTACAGTCAGGACTATGATCCGTCAGTCCTAGAGACATTCATCAACAAGCATCCGGACAATGATTATTTTGTAAAGTTCAACTGCCCCGAATTCACGAGCCTTTGCCCGATCACGGGACAGCCTGATTTTGCAACGATCACGATCTCATACGTTCCGGGTGAACGCATGGTGGAGAGTAAGTCCCTGAAGCTCTATCTTTTCTCATTCCGTAATCACGGGGATTTCCACGAGGACTGCGTGAACATAATAATGAAGGATCTCATTAAACTCATGGACCCCAAATACATTGAGGTGTGGGGAAAGTTTACTCCGCGCGGCGGCATATCTATCGATCCTTACTGCAACTACGGCAAGCCGGGAACGAAATGGGAAAAGGTAGCTGAAGACAGGCTCTTTAACCACGATATGTATCCCGAAAAGGTCGACAACAGATAATCCTTTTGCAGTCTTTGTGCCAGGTTAGTATAATAGCGGCATGAATATCTGCGTTTTTATCGGTGACATGTACAGAGACTTCGCTTTGGGGATCCTGAAGCGTCTGGATTACTATGCACGCGAGAAAGACTATACGATCGATGTTTTTGGCATCTGCTCGATGCCTACGAAGAACCCTCTTCATGTCATCGGTTTCAAGAGCATACTGTCACTGCCTGACGTTCACGATTACGACGGCATAATACTCTGCTCGGACACCCTGATACATGAAGGTGTTGCCAAGGATCTCATAGAAGATCTACTGGCTGATAACGATGCTCCCCCGGTCATCTGCGTAAGAGCCGAGATCTCGGGTTTCTACAATATCATTCCCGATAACAGGCTTTTGATGTATACGATAGCCAAGCACGTGATCTCAAAGTGCAAGACGAAAGATATCGGCTTTGTCACGGGAAGAGACGACATTGACGATTCCTTCGCGAGAAGACAGGGCTTTGAGGACGCCATGGCCGAGGCCGGGTACAAGGTTTCCGAGAAGAAGATCTACCACGGCAACTACTGGTTCGATCAGGGACCGCAGATGGCTGATTTCTTCATCAAGAAAAACGGCAAATTACCCGAAGCTATCATCTGCTCAAACGACTATGAAGCACTGGCTCTGTGCAACGAACTGCGCAAGCGCGGTTATGTCATCCCGCAGGATGTCATGATCAGCGGCGTGGACAACGTAAGTGAAGTTCAGGATTATATTCCTTCAATTACCACGGTCGGGATCTCAAATGATGCATTTGTGGATACGGCGATCGAAGTCCTCGAAGATGTTTTAGCGGGAAAACCGAGAGAACTTGAGACATATGTTCCCGAGACACTTATCCTGCGTGAGAGTACCGGCGATCTTTTTGTCGAAAGAGATGTCTTCGCGGCTCTTTGCGATCTGAAGGCCGAAGTATCGGTGACAAACGAGAGCGGCAGGGAATATGTAGTCATCAGCGACCTTTTCGAGGGCGCTCTCACCAAAGAAGACGGCAAAAAGGTTACTCTCGACCTGTTTAGGAATATTGAAAGCGTCAAGTCCTGCTATATCTGCAGATACGGGGAAGACAGCAGGGATGTCGTAGGATATTTTGAAAACAAGGGCGAAAGCGTTTTAGACTACATATCGTATCCCGACAACCGGATATTCCCTGAAGAATTGGAAAAGAACAGAAAGGGAATGCGCATTCATTTCCCTTTGGCATATAAGAACGAAGTATACGGTTATCTCGCAATGGTAGTCGATACGGACGTGCCGTCATTCCTGGATTTCAAAGTTGAGTATCTCCTGATGAAGGTCGGCGAGAACATGAACAAGTTCGAGCTCTATGAGAAGCTCTTCGGTATTTCCGATGTCATGAGCCTTTACATCAGGGATCCTCTCACGGGAATACTCAACAGAAGAGGCTTTGAAAAGAGGCTTTCGGAGAAGTTCGACAAGGAAGGCAGGATGAAAAAACCGCTGGCGATCGTTTCAGTCGACATGGACAATCTTAAGGCTGTCAACGATACCTATGGTCATAACAGCGGTGACGATGCGATCGTGGAACTTGCAAAGTGCGTCGATAACGCGCTTAAACCCGATGAGTTTGTTGCCAGGATGGGCGGAGACGAGTTCGAGGCGGTCCTTGTCCTGAGCGAGCCCGGCAGGGTCGGCAAGTTTATTAGAGGCGTCAGGAACAATATGCGTACGGTTAATCAGAGCGGTAAGTATCCGTTCGAGCTCGGAGCATCGATAGGAACCTGCGACATGACGGACTGGCACGGGGTCGGTGACTGCATGAAGAAAGCCGACAAAGCCATGTATCTCGAAAAGAAAGCAAAGAAAAAGGGCCGCAGCTGATCTGCAGCCCCTCTTTATGGTCGGACTAAATATCACATCGGGAGGTAGATTCAGCCTACTCCGCCGCCTTCTTCGACATGAGCGATGGCGATCTGAGTCTTTGCATCGTAAGTTACCTTGAAGGTCATGAACCTTGCGCTGTCAGAAGGTAAGAGCTTTGTCTCAGGTTCGGGTCCTTTCCATTCTGCCGAATAAACTGTGTTACCCTCTGAGTCGGTAGTCTTCTTCCAGAACTTGTCAAAAGTTACGGCCTTCTGATTGTGGTCCTTGCGCTCGTAATTTACCAGTTCGAGGCTGTTCTTCAAGTAGCCTTCCATCTGCTTATCTGTTGCCTTGAAACATGTGATCGTACCGCTGTGACCTGTAGCATTGTCTCCAACCCAGTAGGTTACGAAGAAACCGTCGGAGAACCAGTCCATCTTTTGGAACCGGTTGTAGAAACTGTTGTACTTGGAATCTTTCTTGAGATCCAGGAGATTCATCTTCTGCTGTGCGTAGTAGTTAGCAAGTTTGTTGAGTTCAGTATCCTTGTAATAGTCGGCTGTTACGGTTACGTTCTTGTAGTAATCTTCTTCTGCCTTGTCCTGCGATGCTACTGCAGACTCGATCTCAGATTTTACGGAAGGATCAACATCATTAGTTGGGATGACTCTGTCCTTTTTGTCTTCAGATGCTTTTGTAACGCCGTCTGTAGCTCCCTGAGGAACTTCTTTGTTGAAGAATGCCCTGATACTTGCGTTGATCGCGTTGCGCGAAGAGGGGACTGCCATCAGTACGCCCATTGTTGCTGCTATAGCGGCAGCTGCGATACCTGCCTTTGCA
This sequence comes from Saccharofermentans sp., assembly GCA_024682215.1. Classification (GTDB taxonomy): domain Bacteria; phylum Bacillota; class Clostridia; order Saccharofermentanales; family Saccharofermentanaceae; genus Saccharofermentans. The sequence goes on from JAIKZM010000102.1 coordinate 9,324, forward strand.
CCTTTGCTAAGGCGAGTTGTCTTTGCGCGCTTGCCTACGTGTTCTGCCTTGACTTCAGTGGTGGCTGAATCCATTTCATTTTCCAAAAATTTTCTCATTTCTATTTTCCTGTCCTTGTCAATCTGTATCTTTTCGATAGCTTTTACGTATTCATCCTGCATAACTGCTACCTCCCACGAAACGTTTTCTTAAGATTTCTTTTGCTCTGGTAAGTCTCATTGACACTGCCGACGGGGCTATATCCAGAATGTCAGCGATCTCTTTGAGGGAGTAGCCTTCATAATAATGAAGGTGTATCGCGACTCTGAGTTTGTCCGGAAGTTCGGATACCGCTGCATACATTTCCGTATCATCTTCATCTATCTCAATGTCTGACCCTACATCTGCCGCATCTTCGAACGGTGCATTGAAAGCGACGCTTGCCGATTTCAGGAAATCCCTGCACTTGTTGGCGGTCATGGTAAGGATATATGGTTTTTCTTTTCCTTTTGTGATAGTGATATCGGACTTTATGAGCTTGATGAAAACATCCTGAACAACATCTTCGGCATCAGGTCTTGAGCCAAGATACGAATATGCCAGACGGAATGCGTCATCAGCATATGTATCGAACAGTCTCAACACAGCTTCATTGTTCATTTAGCCTAACCTTCCTTTTCGTGATTTTTGAGATCTCACCTATAAGACGAATGAGGTCATACGATTTCACAC
>JAIKZM010000110.1 GCA_024682215.1 Saccharofermentans sp.
AAGCCCCTTCTCAGGGGCTTATTATTTATAACCGGCCATTTATCCAAGCCACAAACAGAATTGTTCCGATTCCACCACCTACGATTATTACCGGCGGTAAGATCTTTTCCCGGACAAAGTTCCAGATCTTTTCTTTCTCCCAATAGTCCTTATCCCCATACCATGCCTCTATTCCCTTCAGAATAGCCGTTAACAGCTGCAGCCCGATCCAGATAAGGAATAAGTTAACCGGGAGCCCAGGCATCGCATACGATGCGACAATCCACAAAACACCTGTGTATGCCATAAAACGCTTGTTATAGAGGTCAAAACGCTTGCTGGCAAAGTACAACCACGATACATATATCGGTCCAACCATAACCACAACATAAAGCAAAATGCCTAAGATAGTACCCACTAAGACACCTACAACCCAATACAACACGGTTGCAGCTGTAGTGTTGGATATGCCGTTGGTAATAGATGCAGCTCCATCACTCCAGGACAAGATCCAGCCCCACGCAGATACCGCATACTTGGAGATCCAGGATATCACCTGAGATATATCTTCTGTTACCTTCGGAGTAAATACAGCCTGTATAACACACCATACCGTGCAAAAAAGAAACATAGCAAAATGCTGTGTCTCCTTTGCTGCATATTCAGCCTTGTAATGCTTTTCTGTCTTGTCCTTGGATAATTCATTATCACGCTGCAGCCGTGCCTTCTCGGCTTTAATTTTCTCTTCTGCAGACTGATCTATAAGTTTAAGCTCGTCCCTTTTGAGCTGTTCTTGTTCCGCTTTATACCGCTCTGCAGATCTTCTCTCTTCTGCAGCTGCTGCCCTATCCCTTGATGATTGTTTTAATGCTCTATCCCTTTCCGCTTCGGCATACTCAGCCCGGCGGTTGGCTTCATCAACCGCTTTAGAGGCTGAGGTCTTGACCTCTTGAGCGTTTTGGCTTAATTTCTCTGCTTCCTTCAATAGCAGATCGGAGTTGTTTAGCTTCTCGTTCTTCTCGAGCGCTTTCTGCAGCTCTTGCTCTAGCTCTGAGTTTATCGAGAGCTGACTTTCCAGCTTCTGCTGCAGCTGATCGATCTGATCCGCTTGCTCCGTTGCTAAGTCCAGCAGATCTTGCTGTTCTTCTCTTGATAAGTCCGGCAAGTTGTTCTGATCCGGCATTATGTCTTACCTCCTGTGTTTCCTCCCTTATATCAGTATTACTAATGTCTTTAGAATTTGACTTCTCTTTCAGGGCAGTTATTCTTGTCCTAGCTCTTTCAAGTATTGATGGAGTTTCTCGTTCTCTGCGTTCAATGTCGCGTTTAATTCCTTCAATTCCTTGTTTTCCTGCTCCAGCGATAGCAAGCTCTGCTCCAACTGATCTATCAAGCTTTCCATTTCCTGTAAGTTCTCTAATTCGGTCATACAATGCCCTCGCTTTCTCTGTGATCCTCAATCGGATCTCGTTCATCATCTGGATCAGGCGGTTTTGTTCCCTGATCTGAATGTTCTTCTGTACAAGCTCCGAATGCTGCATCGGGTTTTCTGCCTGTAACTCCTTGTCGATTTTCCTGGCTACGAATCCCTCATGAATAGTTGGGATACGATCTAGCCCCTGATTTTTGTAACTTCTGTGATCGATCTTCTGCTCCGGTTCAAGGTATTTATTAACAACTTCGCTCCACTTAGCTCTCCATTCGAGAACTTTGGATTTATTATCCCAACCTGTGGCATCGATCTTCTCTCGTTGCCACATCTTACGTCCTCTGGCACCGATCTTCTGTTTTCCAGTTTCAGGATCGATCACGGGGATCTTCTGTCCTTTTTTATCTAACTTATATCCCTTCTTCTCCTTCTCGCCCCATTCGCCATTTTCCTTGATGGGTCTGGTCGTACACATCATATGAATATGAGGATTCTGTCGGATGCCCGTATCTTTATTAACAGGATCATGAATAGCCCAGTCAGCTATCATTCCCTGTTCTGTCATATACGCAGCATACTCTCTGCCGATCTTGATCCATTCTTCTTTACTGCATTCTAGAGGCAGAGCCACCTCAAATTCGCGAGCAAGACGCGAGTCGGATTTGTTCTCGACCGTCTGAACACTATTCCAGAGTGTTTCACGGTCGAGAAAGCGTTCCGGCGCATTCGCGCAAAGTGCGATCTCGGAATAAACGACACCACCTTTGTTTGTATAGTCAAAGGTGCGGTCTGTTTCTTCCGAGTGCAATTTCTCGCCGGAACGATAAGCAGCACACGCAACGGCTGAACGCCCTGCGCTTCTGCCTATGACTTTTACTGAGCAATGATAGATTGCCATTGTGTGCTGCTCCTTTCGTGAGGTTTACCGAACGAAATTTAAGGGGTCAAGGGGCTTGCCCTTTGCGCACTGAGGACATACTCGCTTGCGAGTGTGTCCGTAAGTGCGCCCTTATATCCATAAGGTATTACTCAAAGTGTCAAGAGTATTATAGTACCGTTTCTCCCGAAAGTACATATAAAGGTAAACATATTTTCGGGTTGCCGTGTTATAATAACATGCAGATATGACCATTAATGGGACTAAACGAAAGGAGTAAGGATATGCCCCAAAAAAGTCCAAAAGAACAGGTAGAAGCTCTCAAGAGGAAATTAGAGATAGATAAAGCAAGATTAAGAGAAGCAGAAGCTCGTCAAAAGAAAGCTGAAAAAGAGAAAGCTCGTAAATCATTCAATAAGGAATATAACAGCAGTGACGATCGCCGCGCTCGTGCTCACCGTCTGATCCAGATCGGCGCAATCTGCGAGGAAGTATACGGAGATATGATCACAGAAGGATCGATGCAAAATGCACTCCGCGATTTTCTGCGCGGTCAAGAAAATCGCGGCGGATTTTACTCAAAAGCTCTGAACGATGCAAAGGCAGCACCGGGAGCTCAGGCAGCTGACGGTGCTGCCGAAAAAAATCAGTAAAAAAGGGGAACACCTCTCCCCTTTTTACTTTATCCCTAGATTTTTTACTTTATCCCTTTTTCTTCCTAAAGAATCCGAAGATGGACGGCACATAAGAATCTCGCTCTTTTTCTAGTGCTGCATTTTCCTTTGCCAGGTATTCTTTATCCTTTTCCAGTTGCGCAACCTTGGTTGTAAGTTCCTTATTCTCTGCCGTTACTGTTTCATGTGATGCTTCGAGCTTCTTAATGTTGGCTTCTATGAGTGCGATCTTCCCCTGATCCTTCTCAGCATCTCGGAGCTGCTCTTCAAGCTGGGCGATCTTATACAGGAGCTGCTTATTCTCTTCTTGGAGTTCTTCGTTCCTTGCTGCCTCATTTTTAATATCATCACTTAAGACAGCCACAACATTACTATTTCTTCTTTCATCAAGGAACTTTACCGCATAGTCATCAAGGTACTGCTTACGATTCCGCTTCTCGATATGACCGGCAAGCTCTTTCTCGTATCGGCTCACCTGTTTCCTTACGGCTTCATAAGATATTCTGTGATCTGTAGCATACTCCTTGAATGAAATCATAACGCACTCCTTATACAACTAAAGTTGTGATAACCTAATACAACTCTACCACTCTTATCAAAGTATTGGAATTACAGGGATATTTCATTTGATATCACAACCCGTTGTGACAAATTGTGTGAAACGTTGTTGCATTTGCAAAAATCGAGTATAAATCGATAAAATCCCTGAATAAATATACAGAATCGGGTTGTAATTCGTCCTTTGAGGAAAACACAAAACCTCAGAAGCCAATAAAATAAGGCATTCCGAGGTTTTCTAATTCCCACTATAATATAAATTATACCGAATAAGGCTCTGTTTCTGGGCTGTTTTCACTCACAACCCTATACACAACCTTGTTTTATTCCTTTTTCTTGCCGTAAAACTCCTTCAGACCTTCAGCATATGCATTAAGTCTCTTCTTCTGAGCTTCTGGATCTGCCGATTCGGTTTCAATGAGGATCTGCTTATCTCCATCTGATATGATCCAATCCACCGGAACCGCAGCATTATCTTTCTTCTTATCCATAATTGTGTCCCACCACCTTCTTATCGTTGGATATGTTAAACCTGTTGCCTCTTTACATTCTTTCTTGCTACCGTTAGGATTCTCAGCTCTCCATGTAAGAACTTGCTCCTGAGCCGATCCGCTGCCTTTAGGTCTGCCGTCCTTATTTCTCCAGTCCTTTTTGCCTTGGATCTCGTCTCTTATGAAGTTCATTAGTTTTATATGATCTGCCTGTTTGCGACCATTTCTGCGATTTCTCTCAATATCAATACCGGATGTGGCTATATGATCGGCGAGCTTAAAACAGTAATATTCTTTGTTAAAAGCCTCTTTTGCAACAACAACGTCCTGTTTGCTCAGTTCATCAGGCTGACCGTATGCGTTAGTGTGGGGGATCTGGCTCAACTTCTCGAATACCATATTAAGATCCTCGTTAAGTTTCTTCTTTGGAACATCACACTTACAGGCATATATAGCAAGGTTCATCATATAAAAATACCGGTGTCCGCCTGTCACTTTATCGACCTGTCTGAGCCACCAATGATATAAAGCATAAGGATCATCACCGTGTACTTTACCGGCTATATCCCATTTCTGGGGCTTATAATCCTTGTTTATCACAACCTTTTCATACCATTCTGGGAACTTCTCGGCAGCTTCTTCGCGGCTCATTTGAGTAGGGGTGAAGGGCTTAGTAAGATCTACACGGTTCTCCGGCTTAACGTAACTATTGAGATATTCAAGGCTTACGCGCTCACCAAACTCGAACGCAACAACCTCAGTATCATATTTGTTGTTGATGCTACCAACCATTCTAAAGCCTTGGTTTATGCTCTGATACTGGATATTCTTAATCGTAGAAGTAGCTCCGGGATCCCATATTCTGAATGTTAGAGCATTCTTCAAGCTCTTAAGCTGGAGCTTGATGTTAGGGAAGAGGGGGATAGGCTTATCGAAAACATAGTAAAGGTGCAATCCAGAACCTGAGAGAACTATAAAGGTCGGTACCGGGATCGATCGGATCTGTTCGGCATCGATCGCCGTTCTGGCTATGATCGTCCTGAGCTGCGCCATTCCTACTCCGTCTATATCAAAGACAAGGGCATTCATCTGCTGCGCATGCTCCAGTTTGTTTGTAAGCCCTCTATATGCGATTCCGCTGCATAAGGTCATAGAATTGTCGCAGACATACTCAACAAAGTCATTCTCCCATTGATCTTTAAGCATGATGCGCCTTTTCAGTTTCTTCGAATCCGGGTTCGGCTGGTATAGATATATGGCATTCGGCTTTGAGAAGTTCTTATTATTCTCTCCAGATACCTCATTATCAGGGAATATATACTCATAGAAATCCTGACCGTAAGTAGGATCTCCGTAATTGATCTGCATAAAGTTATAGCAGTTCCTATATCCGAGTAACGTTTCGTCTTTATGTGATAATGGCATTGCTTACCTCAAAATCGTTAAAAGAAAAAGAACCAAAAAGAAAATCCGTGTCTCCTATAGTCTCCCTAAACCGTCTAGCTCCGGATCATTCACAACTCCATTCAAAACTCTTCGAGTTTAGAACAGAGTTAGCGAACAATCCTCCGCTTGCATACATCTTTCGATCCCCTCCGCTACCGCTCCGGTTGTTGCCTCAGGAAGATGAGATTAAAAATCTCACTTCCTTCACCAACGAGAGCCAAGGTATAATATATCCATCAACTGATATATCTATCTTCTATATTTCCTACTTAGCTTCAGAGATCCGCCTCACTATACTCTAGGGGGCTTATATTATCAATGAAGTTTCTTTTCACTAACAGTATATCACAACCCATCTAAAACAGAGTAAGATTTTAGGGGCGTTATATGAACAATACATTTTTGGAGAAAACAAATACAATTTGTGTTACATATTGTATTACACTAACGACTGTTCTATAATATAGCCAAGAACACAAGGAGAGCCTTATATGACTTTCGAATGGGACGAAAACAAAAATCAAACAAATCTAAAAAAACATGGCATAGACTTTGAAACTGCATCTTGGGTCTTTAATGATGCTTTTAGAATCGAATACTATGATAACGATCATTCAACGGATGAAGATCGCTACATTGTAATCGGAGAGATCAACTACAAAACACTCGTGTTATACGTGTCTTACACAGAAAGATCAGATGTAATCAGACTAATATCTGCCAGAAAAGCAACAGCAAGTGAAAGGAGAAAATACTATGACAGTAAGGAAAGAAATTGATATAACAAAGCCCTTAACGAATGAACAGATTAAAATGCTTGACGAACTCGAGACACGTCCTATTGTCTTCGATGAAGACTGCCCAGAATTAACAGAAGAACAGTTAGCGGAATTTCATCGTGTATCGGAAATCCGGAAAGAAGAGCGAAGAAAGAAGACTGTAACTATCAGGCTGTCATCTAAATCTCTCTCTAAAGCAAAATCTCTCGGGAAAGGCTATACATCAGTGTTAAGCCGAATTTTAGAAGAAGCTTTAGACGATGACGATCTGATTCGTAAGTGTCTTTAAACACAGTCAAGAAAATCAGCAGGATAATGCAACAATAGGGTTGATCCTCTTGGTGTAGAAGATTAACAGTAGCTGGTTGGAGCGAGACAATGATTAAGGCTTTATTTGTAGATTTTTATGGCACTGTTGTTCATGAAGATGGCGCAGTTATTAAGGTGATTACTCAGATGATTAAAGATACCGGTGACGGATCTGATACATCCGAGATAGGTTCTTTCTGGTGGAATGA
>JAIKZM010000137.1 GCA_024682215.1 Saccharofermentans sp.
ATAGAACTCAAGAGCCTGCATAATGTACTCTCGGGTATCGTCGTACGACACGGTATCCGGAATGTACTTCCGGAGCTGTCCCAGAGGGATATGAATCTTTTCCTTCTGGTTCGGTTTTTCTTCCTGCATAATGGTCTCGATCACGGCGTCATTAAGCCGTCCTTCTTCCGAGAACTTACGCATTCTGATGGTCTGAGCATGCGATGGAGTGCAGTCGCAGTCTAAGATCTGTTCGTAGACCAATGCCTGTTCATCCTTAGTGAGATAGGAAAGTTCTACGGCAGGGCGGAGCGCAATCTTACCTTCATCAACAAGGTTCAAAAGATCAGGAATCAGTTCGGTGAGGCGAATATAGCGCTGAATCTGTGTATTACTGTCAGGGCTATTCTCTGCAATATACTCACGTGTTGTTTGTCCACCCAACCTCTGTCCCACTGGGACAGAGGTTAAATCTGTCCTTTCTCCAGACCTTCTCCTTAATGCCTCAAGTCGCATCTTGTAAGAAAATGCCTTCTCACTAGGTAGGATTACTGACCTTTGCAGATTCGACTCGACCATGAGGATAATGGCTTCGTCACGGCTCATTTCACGAACATCTGCCTTTACATAAGAAAGACCTGCGATCTCGCAGGCCTTCTTTCGTCTATGTCCGGAAACGATCTCGTATCGTCCGTCCTCTTTTGGTCTCAGGGTAATCGGTGTGATTAGCCCTCGTTCCTTTACGCTCTCTACGAGCTGGTCCATGTCCTCATCCATCTTCACCTTGAACGGGTGATCCGGGAAGTCATCGATCAGGTCGATCGGGATGTCGTAGATCTTTGGAAGTCTTCCTTCTCTGATCTCCTTGTCATCCTTGAAGAGCTCATCGTATGCTGTGAGGCCGAGGTCTAACTTGGGTTTGTCTCTCAAGACCGTTCACCTCCTTCGCCAGGAGTGCATAAGCCTCAGCGACTTTGCCGCCGGGATCGTGCACGAAGATGCTTTCGCCAACATTCGGACATTCAGTCGCTCTTACCGATCTGGGTATCTCTATATTAAATACATTAATATTAATCCCCATTGCATCTCGAAGAGCTGCTGTGATCTCCCTTGCGTTGATCGTCCTGGAATCAACCATCGTCAACAGCACGCCATCTACCTTTAGACCCGGGTTTATCTGTCTCTTGACCTTCGCTATCGAATGAAGCAACAGATCAAGTCCCTTTACAGACAGAAAAGACGGTTCACAAGGTATTATGACCGAATCAGCTGCCACAAGGGAGTTGATGGTCATCATGCCAAGTGACGGCATACAGTCGATCAGTATCACGTCGTAACGGCTTCTGAGCGGAGCCAGCGTCCTCTTAAGTACTGATTCTCTGCTCATACAGTTGAACAAAGCTGTTTCAGTACCGGAAAGACTGATGTTGGATGGGATAAGATCGACTGTCTCGAAATGCTCTACAGCATTATTAATTAATATATAATCCTTATCTTCTCCAGTCATCTCATAGGCCATGAGCTCGGAAAGCGTCACATCCAGCTCGACATCAGGGTTATCGATATTGCAGCAGCGCGTCAGAGATCCTTGCGGATCGGCATCTACCAACAAGACTTTCTTTCCCATATGGCCGAGTGCGACACCGAGATTGACTGCAGTGGTTGTTTTCCCGACGCCGCCCTTTTGGTTGGCGATCGCAATCACTTTGCATTTGTCTTCCAATGCTTTTTCCTCCTTCTTAATAGATTTACCGTGAAGTCGTCAGCCCCTTCAAAGTAGATCCGGTTAGCCCGTCTGCTTGAACTCGTGACATCACGGCAGCGATTTTGAAGCGACTTGAATAAATGTCTCTTCACTATTAAGGAGTGGGAGAGGGTCAAATTGGACAAATTTTCGAAAATTTCTTTCAAAAACCCTCCAGTTGTTAACGGGTGTTAACAACTGGAGCTATAAATCTGCGATTTTTCCAATAATGGGACAAAAAAAATAGCGTAGTAGTGTAGTCATGGAACCAATGGAATTATTCTTCTTTCGTATCCATGCTATAATTCTTCTTGAGAGAACCCCTCAATACATAGATTAATTCTTATACAGTAATAATATTCAACCTGGAGGCGAGAAATGGCTTATCAAATAGATGAATATAAGTGTATTGGTTGTGGTTGTTGTGTAGCTGTCTGTCCCTGCGATGCTATACATGAGAGGTCATCACGTTGCATTATTTATGAGCAAGACTGTTTATATGATTGCAAAATGTGCAAAGATATATGCCCATGCGATGCAATTGACATAGATACTGATGGCCCATACTCAAGTTATGCCTTATGGTAAATTACAAGTAAAGCTCTAACCATCAAAAACAAATACAAAATATCGCTAAGTGCTAAAATCATGCAAAAAAAATGGTGTTTAGTCCCTTTTATGTCACTGTTCATTTGCTAAGATTTATGTGTAATAGTGGTGTATATATATTTGTATGCAGCGTGCTAACAAAAACACAAACACAGGGTGATATAATTCACAGATGTAACTAACCTTTTAACATTCTACAAACATGAATCAGTTTTAAAGGACGATTAATAATAAATAAAGTAAAATAAAAGAAGAGTTGATAGAGGAGGATGCAAACCAGTATATACTAAAAATGTCAACATTATTATGCATTCAGAGGCGAATATGAAACTGAAAATTAAAGCTACATCTATTATTCTTGCATTTCTTATGTTGTCGAGCACATTGCTTTCGTCATGTAGTAGCAAGCATGTTCATAAAAGCTATGAAGACAATAATAACGAGAGTATCGTCGGTTGGGACGATGTTGACGACAATAATGTTGTTGACTGGGACAATGCAAATATTCAGACATGGGATGATGTTGACGAGTATACCAACTGGGTCTATTCCTCTATTCTTTTTAGCGGAATCACCGAAGATTATCCAATTGTTGAAGCTGTGGAGCTTGATTATAAAAGCAATGGGACATATTTCGATGGAGATGTCTTGTATGAATTGGTAGAGGATAGATTTGACGCTAATTCATTTATTTCAAGATACGCTATAGGTACTGGTGTAATTGTTATATGTGTTGTTATGACCGTTGTTGTCTCTGGCGCTCCAAAACCTATTGTTTGTTTTATTACAGGGGCACGTGATATGTCCGTTAAACTGGCAACGAAGGGTGCTGCTTTTGGAGGTGCAGTAAATGCTATTAA
>JAIKZM010000145.1 GCA_024682215.1 Saccharofermentans sp.
ATTTTGAAAAACGAAGATGTAGTCAGATTATTTGATGCTTATTCTGATGATCTTTACAGGTTCGCCGTTTATTATTCGGGTTCCAAACACGATGCTGAAGACATAGTTCAGGACGTGTTTTTGAAACTCCTCGGTAATCATGTCGAATTTAAACCTAACAAGGAGAAAACGTATCTCCTTACCATGACGGCCAACAAATGCAAGGATTATCTCAAATCGGCATCACGTCAGACCGGAGTCGATCTCGAGTCTGCGGAAAACGAACTTCAGTATTTCGATGATTTCAACGAAAGAAACAAGGCAGTATTTGATGAACTCATGAACCTGGACGGACAGTTCAGGATGCCTATCTACCTGCACTATTATGCGGGTTACTCTTACAAGGACATCGCAGGAATACTGAAAATATCCGAATCAGCCGTTGCCGTAAGGATCAACAGAGGCAAGGCACTGATGAGGATAGGATTGGAGGAATATCTATGAGAGACACCTCGAACAAGATCAGAATGGATGGAAACAGAAAAATGGAAATGAGAAATATGCTTATGTCCGCACCCGCGGAAGTTACACAAATGCCTAAGAAGAGTACGAAAAAGAAGGCCGTTACGGTCATCCTGGTCGCAGCAATAGTGTCTGCGCTCGGCCTGTCGGTCTATGCGGCGATAAGAGGACTCGGAGATCTGAGTTTCGGAAGGTCTTCCTGGGGGCCTTCTATCGAAGAAGACATTAAGAATTCAATGCCACCCAGAGAGTTCATTTCGCTGGCGGGATATGCAGATTCGCCCGAACACAAGGCAACAGATGAGTGGATAAGATTCGTGAGCAGCTACGATACTGATGGGTCGATAGTGGATGCTTATGACAAGGAATGCAAGCGCACTAAAAAGGACCCGTTTGGCGATAAATATCCCGGTTATGCGATCTACTCTCAGGAGATGGCAGACAAGCTCGAAGAGATCGCTGCAAAATATGGCCTTAAGCTTCACGGAGGACATGATGATTGCGACGAGAATATCCTTAAAGAAAAGCACGGCATAGACGTCTTTTTCAGCAGCGCTTCCGGAGGCGGATGGCTCTTCGATAACGGAGCTTTCAGTATGGATTCTACTTTTGAAGGCATCCATTTCCAGCTTGGAAGAACCATGAGAGGTTATATGGATACTTCGTTTCTCAACATCGGAAACAAGCAGGAATACGAAGAATGGACCTATAAGACGAAGAGCGGCGTAACCGTTACCATTGCTTATAACAACAAGGGCGGCGAGTTCAAGAAAGCGATCATCACCGCAGCCCTCGAAAAGAGCTTTGTATCAGTAAATGTCCTTCCCTTGAATGACGACCTCGAATTCAACAACTTAACAAAATCAGACATCGAGAGATTGGCAGACGAGATCAACTTCGCAGCACTCTGATGAACAAAGATGGCATCTGACTAAGAGAGCCGGGACATCAATCCCGGCTCTTTTTTGCTTTATTTTTTCGAAAGTATCATGTCGTAAAGCGCTATCGCAGCAGCTGCTTCCACAACGGGAACCGCTCTCGGCGCAACACACGGATCATGTCTTCCCTCGATGCTGATGGTCGTATTCTTCTTTGCTGCAAGGTCAACTGTATCCTGCTTTTTGGAGATCGAAGGCGTCGGCTTTAATGCGCAGTCAAAGACTACGGGAGCCGCTTCACCAACGCTTATTCCGCCTAAGATTCCGCCGCAGCGGTTGGTCTTGAGCCTGACTTTCTGTTCATCATCAAAGACAAAAGCGTCGTTATTCTCAGAGCCCTTGAGGATCGTGCTGTCGTATCCAGCACCGAACTCAACGGCTTTTACTGCAGGGATCGCGAATATGATCTGTGATATCTTTCCTTCTATCCCGTCAAAGATCGGACCTCCGATGCCTGCTGGGAGCCCTGATATAACGCACTCGATGACTCCGCCTACGGAATCCTGATCCATGCGCGCTTCTTCAATCCTAGCCTTCATCTTCTCTGCGGCCTCATCGGAGATCGCGGGGAAATCTTTTTTCGCACATGCGGCAAGGTCTTCCAGGAACTTTTTGTCTCTAGGGCCGTGAGCGAAATAAGTATCGTCTTCAACATCGAAAACAGACTTCAGATGAGCGTGTATCTCAATGCCCTGTTTCTTAAGTTCGGCCAGAGCGATCGCTCCTGCAATGCAAAGTGGAGCAGTCATCCTGCCCGAAAAGATGCCTCCGCCGGAAGCAGATGCCTCTTCGCCGTAGAGTATCCCGGCAGTATAGTCGGCATGTGAAGGCCTCGGGCAGTTCATTATAGAAGCATAGTCCTTCGGCTTGGTATTGGTGTTGTATATGAATCCGTGAAGAATACCGTCTTCGAAATCGAAGTTCACTTCGTCGGCTTCTTTTCTCGGAGTCGACCAGGCATTCTTTCCCGGTGCACGTCTCGCCATGAAACCCTTTATGAATTCTTCGTCGGGTTTAACATCCGAAGGAAGTCCTTTGATGTAAACACCGATCGTCTCGCTGTGGGACTCACCGTGTATCTTAAGTTCCAGTGTGCTGCCGTGATAAGTGCTTTGCATGCTCATAAGATCTTCATTCCATTCTCAATTATCTTAATGAATTCCGGGAAGGATTTTGACAGGCATGAGATATCGTCTATCGTGATCTTTCTCCCGGTTCCTGCGGCGCAGAGCACTGCAGCCATTGCCATCCTGTGATCGTTTGAAGAAGTAAGTATGATCTCTTCGGGGATATCGCTTTTGACCGCGCCATAAACCGTCAGTGAATCTTCTTCGAGTTCAGTCTTTATTCCGCAGGCTTCAAGCATTTCGCAGACCGCGGATGCCCTGTCGGACTCTTTCACGCGAAGACGCTTAATGCCTGTGAGCACAGTCTTTTTCGACTTAAAAGCTCCCGTCACCGCCATGTACGGAACGATGTCCGGGATGTCGTTGCAGCTCATGTTTATCTCATCGACGGGAGGTTCTCCGTCAGGTCCCATGACAGAGACCGCGCCGTCCTCCGTATCAACTTCCACATCAAGCTTTTCAAGAAAATCCACGATCGCCCTGTCACCCTGGACTGATTCGGGATCGAGGCCGGTGATCATGGCGCCTCCATTTTTCATGAGCGAGCCCAGGCAGAGCAGGAAAGCTCCGTTGCTCCAGTCGCCTTCGACAGTGAACCTGCCTGAAGGAGTTTCTGCTCCGGCACGTCCGGGAACGTTGTAAACGTTGCCTTCTCTGGTAACTTCCACTCCGTATTTACGAAGGACCGCAACCGTAAGTTCGATATAGTGGATCGAAGACATCTCTCCTGTAACAGTAATCGTTGAAGGTCTGTTGAAATTAGAGAGTGCCATCAGGAGCCCGGAAATATACTGGGACGAAACACTTCCGTCTATGGTGTAATTGCCCGCCATAAGGAAACCTTTTGCGGTAACCGTGCGGTTTTCCAGATCCTTTTCGATCGAAACGCCGAAAGGCGCAAGGCATGCCGCGAGATCATCCACAGGGCGTTCCACAAGGCGTCCCTTTGTCGTGAAGATCATCTTTCTTTCAGGAGAACCCTTGAGTGCAAGTACAAGCGGTATCATGAACCTTAACGTCGAGCCGCTCTCGTTTGCGGGGAGGATAATGTCGTCATCGCCTGTTTCAGATGCCGCGGAAAGCTCGGCAATACACCTTTTCGTTGCGATGACGTCATCGTTGTCATCCTTCTTTATGTTGAGGTATTCACCTCTCGCACCGAGGACGAAATTGACGATGAGTTCTCTGTGATATGCCGATTTTGACGCAGGTGCCTTAAGGTCAAGCATCATGTTCTTGCATGCGATCTTCATTTTGAAAGGAACCTCATGAAATCTTCGGGTGTCATCTTCTTGATCTCGGCTTCGCCGATCCTGTTAACAAGTATAACCGAAATGGTGCCGCCGCGCTTCTTCTTGTCGTTCATCGCGCCTTTTACGGCCGCCTCGGGAGTAATGTCATCACTTACCGGGAGCTTGTAAAGCTTAAGAAGATCCTTCATCCTCTCAGCGTCACTTGCTGCCAGAGTTCCCGCTCTGACACAGGCATCGATCATGATTCCCATTCCCTTGGCAACACAGATCCCGTGAGGCTTTGTGTATCCGCTGTCGCGCTCGATCACGTGGCCTATTGTGTGTCCGTAGTTAAGAATCTGGCGTCTGCCGTTATCGTTTTCGTCTTCTCTTACAACGCCTGCCTTATCGGCAACGTTCATGGCAACGATATCTTCCAAAAGCTCTTCGTCATCCCTGATATTGCCGTTTGCCCTTTCGAGTTTTTCGAGAAGAACGGGATCGACGATAAACGCGTGCTTGATGACTTCTCCCATGCCCTCGGTAAACACCTCATCGGGAAGTGTCTTAAGAAAAGAAATATCCTCTATGACAACAGACGGCTGCCAGAACGCGCCAACCTGGTTCTTGCCCATGGCGATATCGATCCCTGTCTTGCCTCCGATCGATGCATCGACCATCGCAAGAAGCGAAGTGGGAACCTGAATGACATTTATTCCGCGCAGGAACGTGGCAGCCGCAAAGCCCGCCATGTCGGTGGTAACGCCGCCTCCAAGGCCTACGACGATATCGGTCCTCGTAAAGCCCGCTTCGGCCATCCTGTTCCACATGGCCGCAACGGCTTCGATTCCCTTGGATCTCTCGCCCGCCTCGAAAACATAATCCACCGTTTCGATCCCGGCCTTGCCGATCTCCTCCCTGACCTTTTCGAGATACAGGGGAGCAACGTTGGTCTCAGATACGATCAGGGCTTTAACGGCGCCCGGACAGAGCTTTTTGACTTCTGTTCCAAGGACCGATACTGCGCCCGTTCCGATGATCACGTCATATTCTTTGGAAGCAGCGGGAAAACGGACTGTTCTCATATTCCGTCAACCTCCTCCTTGATCTTCCTTCCTTCATCGAGCAGGTCGCGGAGGCCGTCAAAATCATCGTTCTCCAGAGCCTTTCTGTACTTTGAGAGTTCCTCCTGGAGATGGTCGATCTCGAAGATAAGGTTGTCCTTGTTTTCAAGGAACAGCTGTGTCCACATTGTCGGATTGAGCCATGCGACTCTGGTCATGTCCTTATAAGAACCCGCGGAGAAACCCTTGTGATTTCTTGCCGAAGGGCTTTTAATGTAAGCATTTGAAACCAGATGTGCCATCTGTGATGTGAAGGCGATCATCTTGTCGTGCTCGTCCGCATGTGAAAGATGGAAGCTGCCGAAGCCGCAGGGTTCGAGCAGTTTCTCTACCCTGTCGAGCAGGAACATGTCATCAAACACAGGCGGGACAACGACCATTGGAGCGCCCTTGTACATGTCGCCTTTTGCATATGCCATGCCCGAGAACTTCGTGCCGGCCATCGGATGGCATCCGACAAAAAGGAAACCCGCTTCTTCTGCGATCTTAAATCCGTTTTCGCAGACAAATCTCTTTGTGCCGCAGGCATCGATCACCAGACCGTCTTTATTGAAGTGATCCTTATGCTCTTCCATCCATTTGATCGTTGCTTCAGGATACAGTGAAAGGATAACAAGATCGCATTTGCCGAGATTCTCATCAGTCAGTTCACCGTCGATGACGCCCTGCATCTGAGCCATCTGTGTAACGCTCTCAGTACGGTTCCATCCCAGGACCGTTGATCCGGAATTCTCTTTATAGGCCTTTGCAAAGGATGCTCCGATGAGACCTAATCCAACTACGCCGACTGTTATATCCATATACTGCACTTCCTTTTAGATATGATAAAAAAGACGCCGTAATTCTGCGGCGTCTGTTGATCACAAAATACTTCTTGCCTTTCCGATCGCATCCATAACCTCAGTAAACTGGGCCGGAGTAAGCTGCTGAGCCGCATCCGAAAGAGCCTTCTCAGGACATGTATGCACTTCGATCTCGAGAGCATCCGCGCCAGAAACCACCGCTGCCATGGACATCGGTTTGATGAGATTTGACTTGCCTGTAGCATGCGAAGGGTCGCCTACGACAGGAAGGTGCGTGATCTGCTTCAGTACAGAGATCGCACTTACGTCAAAAGTGTTTCTGGTGTATGTCTCGTATGTTCTGATACCGCGCTCGCAAAGGATTACGTTAGGATTGCCTTCGCTCATGATGTATTCCGCGCTCATGAGGAGCTCCTTGATGGTAGCAGAAAGACCGCGCTTGAGAAGGACCGGCTTGCCTGTCTTACCGAGCGCTTTGAGGAGATCGAAGTTCTGCATATTGCGCGCTCCGACCTGAAGGAAATCAACGTCCTTGAAAACAGGGATCTGCTCAGGGCTCATGATCTCGGAGCAGATGGGAAGTCCCGTCTCCTTCTTCGCTTCAAGCAGAAGCCTTATGCCTTCCTCATGAAGTCCCTGGAAATCGTAAGGTGACGTCCTCGGCTTGAAAGCGCCGCCTCTGAGGATCGTGGCGCCTGCCGCCTTAACTGCTCTTGCGCAGCTCATGATCTGCTCTTCGCTCTCTACCGAGCAGGGGCCGGCGATAACCGCGAAATTGCCTCCGCCGATCTTAACTCCGCCGATATCAACAACAGTGTCTTCCGGATGGAATTTCCTGTTTGCCTTCTTAAATGTTTCAGATACTCTGGTAACGCTCTCAATGATGTCCAGACCCTGGAGCAGATTGATGTCTATTGACGAAGTATCACCGATAAGGCCCAACACCGTGCAATATTCGCCTTTCGATTCATTTACTTTAAGTCCTCTGCTTTCAAACCATGAAACTAGATTTGATATCTGTTCCTTCGTAGCTGTGTTTTTAAGTACTGCAATCATTTCCTTTTCTCCTCCATTCAGGTCTTAAAACAAAAACGCTGCCCGGGCTTTGCGTACCCTTGCAGCGTTTATTCTTAACTTGGTCTATTAA
>JAIKZM010000153.1 GCA_024682215.1 Saccharofermentans sp.
TATCGAATATGCGCTCGAAGGATACGAAGTCAATGCTTTGAGGTATCTTACCAAACCCGTCAGCATCGATAAGCTCAAGGAAGTCTTAAGCTATGTCCGGCAGCGCGAAACCGCATCCAGACAGATCATCATCAAAGAAGACGGCGAAAAGATAGTGATAGACATAAACGATGTCGTCTATATGGAAGCAATGAACCAGAACGTGCGCATCGTTACAGGTTCAGGCGAACATGTTATCAGATACAACATCAGTGATTTCGAGGAGCAGCTGAAAAACGACGGCTTTTACAGGATCCACCGCGGTTATCTTATCTCATTATCTAAAGTTAAGAAGCTCGCCAAAAGTGATGTCATAATGGAGCTGGACAAGGATGAGGTGCTGCTTCCCGTAAGCCGCAGCAATCTGAAGCCTCTGAAGGAAGCTCTGTATTCTTATGTGGAAGGGACGGCTTTCTGACATGCCCAATGCAGAGATATCAGCACTCATCATTGACCTGACAACTTCTGTATTGGCCAATGCCATCTTCATCATTTCCATGCTGCTGATAATCATGGTTTCTGCCTGCTTTCTCGGAAGATACATTGTACTGACCAAAAAACTGGTCATTTCTTCTTTAGGCGTCCTTATGCTCGCCGTCCTCGAAACCGTGATACTTAATATGTTTTTTACTGACGATGTAAGCACGGAATTTAGGGTGATCACGAACTATATCACGACCGGATTCATATTCATATATGCATTTGTATTCTATTTGTTTGCCCATAAAGAGAAACGTCTGAGAAGGGCAATAGAATCGGTCATATGCTTGTATATGTTCACCCTATACGTCTCCACGATGTCGCAGATGACGGCAATCTACTATTTAGGTGGAACGGACAAGAAATTCGAAAAGCTCTTCCTTGTGGATTTCGCAAGAGGTGAGCTCTGGCTTTTGATCGAAGTACAGACCTTCGTAATTACAGCTGCGTTATTTGCAGTCGTTTACTTCGGATTCTACAGGCCCAAAAAGATGTTTATCATTCCTGTTCCATACAGGATCTTCTTCATAATCTGGATATTGATCTTCACGATCGTTCCATTCTTCCCTGTCGTGCTCCCTTCAGAGGACATTACCATAAGTGAGAGATACTCATTAATGAGTTTCATGTATGCCATAGGGATCGATCTTCTGGGCTTGATCGTACCGATCTTCATGATCGTTTCCTCAACGGAACGTGCTTTAAGTTCAAAAAACAAATATCAGGAAACGTATCTTGCCGCAGAACTTGAATACATTAACCAATATAAGAAACAGCAGACTGAAACCAGGGCTTTCAGGCACGACATAAAGAACAATCTGGCCGTAACGCAAATGATGCTGGATGAAGGTCAGATAGAAGAAGCCAGAAAACATATAACCGACATGTTGGGAAATGTCAGTTCCCTGTCCCAGAAGTATGCGACGGGCGATGACATGCTGGACATCATAGTTTCAATGAAGGCAGACCGCATGGAAGAGCTTGGCATTTCTTTCTCTCTGAACGGTGTTGCCGACGGAGGTCTGAAGATCAAGCCTATGGACATGTGCAGCATATTTGCCAACGCTCTGGACAATGCCATAGAAGCTGCATCTGGTTGCAACGATCCCTTTGTGTCAGTCAATATCAAGAGAACGGATAAATTCTTCATCATAAAGATGATCAACTCTACAAAAAACAAAGCCGACATAGGAAAACTCATGTCCTCTTCGGGCTACACATCCAAGGATGACAAGGATCATCACGGATTCGGACTTCTGAACATCCGCCGTTCTGTCGAAAACTATAACGGCGTACTTAAGGCAGATGCCACGGATTCAACCTTCACCTTATCCGTAATGATGCCCAGACAGGGAAAATAAAAGGCGGACAATGTCCGCCCTGTTTTATTTTGTAAGCTTGAAGCAGATCGCCTGCAACGCTTTTCCGTCATTCATTTCGGAAACCGCAGCAGCATCTCCCCACGCGACTTTCTGAACATATTCAACAGAAGGAAGTCCTGTATCTGTCTTCTGCAGGAATTCTTCTTTGGTAATGTCATACTCATCATCACCGTATCTGACGTTGCCGTCTTCTTTTATCTCTGTAGCGATCACGTCTGCTTTTATCTTGCCGTTTGAAAGAGATACAAGATAGTAGTAAGTCGTCACTGCTGATGTTGTATCATCCGTCTCACGTGCTACATAAACATACGAGCCTTCTTTGCTCATACGGAGCTTATATTCCGCTTCAATATAGGGGCCCTGTGTTCCATCTTCAAACGGAGCTTCGACTTTATCAATGCCGCTTGAATCCGCTTTAACCTCATACATCGCGAAGTGATCCTTCTTGGCAGCCGTTATCTCATAACGGCCGTTCATGTCGAGGTCCGTTACGGCATATTTCATGTCAGAGTCGCCTTCAACATACCATGTACCCTTAGCAGCAGTTATCGCATCAAGCTGACCTTCATAAGCAAAAACCGGTGCAAGAGCCGATGTTCCTGACGTGCTCTCTCCTGCCGATGTTTCGACCGGAGTCTGTGCAGTTGCTGCAGCGACAGAAGAAGTAACGGTAGCGGGTCCAGGTCCCTTTTTGCTGCATGAAGGAATGACCATCATGCCTGCAGCAAGAAGAACGGCTGATATCTTGTTATATGTTTTATTCATCCTTATACCTCGTTCTTTAGTATCCGTGAATTATATCATACGGTTCAGAAAGATATATCATAACAATGCGGCATATACGACAGAACGCATTATTCCTTGTGATAAAATACGCGTATGTCTATTTCAGATAATGCCGCATTCAGAAAGAAACTCGTATCCCTTATCCTTCCGATGACTCTGCAGAACTTCATGTTCTCGCTTGTTCCTCTCGCAGATACGGTCATGCTGGTAAGAGATCAGGACGCAATGTCCGCAGTATCACTCGCGTCCCAGGTCGCGTTTGTATTCAATATGTTCTGCATCGCTTTAGCTTCCGGCTGTTCGATGTTTGCCGCACAGTTCTGGGGCAAGGGCGATAAAGAGAACATCGAGAGAATCTTCGGTTACTCAATGAAGCTTCTCTTCCCCATCCTTGCCGTGTTCTTCGGCTGCACGATGTTTATGCCCGAAGCCGTTATGATGATATATACGAATGATCCTACTCTTATCGCCAATGGTATTCCTTATCTTCGTATAGCCTCTTTTTCGTACATATTCATGGGTCTTTCGATTATCTACGAGTCCATCCTGAAAAATGTCGGCCTTGTAAAGCAGTGCACATTCGCAAGCACCGTAATGGTAATAATGAACGTATGCCTGAATGCCGTATTTATTTACGGTCTGTTCGGCTTCCCTAAAATGGGAGCATCAGGTGCGGCTCTCGCTTCAGCCACGGCATCGTTGATCGGGTTTATCTTCTGTGTTGTTTACATACACAAGTACAAGATAGTCTCTTTAAAACTTAAGCACATCCTTAAGACCGGGATAAACCTGAGAAAACGTTATTCGAAATACAGCGCTCCGTTCTTCCTTAACCAGATCACATGGAGTCTGGGTTTTACCATGATAACCGTAATAATGGGACATCTGGGCAATGACGCGGTTGCTGCAAATGCTATCGTAACGGTGATCAAAGATATCGTTTCATCCTTCTGCTACGCTTTAGGCGCAGGCGGAGCGATCGTTGTAGGCAACGAACTCGGCGCAGGAAGACTCGAGGAAGCTAAAGATTACGGCAAGCGCATCATGAAGCTCTGTGTCGTCTCAGGCATCGTACTGGGACTTATTGCGGCCGCCTCCGCTCCGCTGGTCATCAGATTCGTCAACCTCACTCCCCTTGCCGAACACTATCTGTTCATCATGCTCCTCATGTGCAGCTACTATATCCTCGGCCGTTCCATCAACTGCACTACGATCGGCGGCATATTCTCCGCAGGCGGCGACACCAGGTTCGGATTTATATGTGATACCGTAACGATGTGGGCGTTCATCGTTCCTGCCGGAGCACTGGCAGCATTTGTTTTAAAACTACCCGTACTCTGGGTATATTTCATTCTGAATCTGGACGAGATAATAAAACTGCCCGTAGTCATTTCACGCTACAGGCAGTTTAAGTGGCTTAATAATATCGTAAACGATATGGAAACAGATGATATCTGATCAGTTTTTGATCAGCTTAGCTCCGTATTCCGTTGTATCAAATGTCGAAAAGTAATCGTTAAGGGTCTCAGCACGTCTGATGAGCTTTACAGAGCCGTCATCCTTGAGCAGAAGCTCTGCCGACTTGAGTCTTCCGTTGTAGTTATAACCCATGGCAAAACCGTGAGCGCCGGCATCGTGGATCACAAGGTAATCTCCCATGTCGATCTTAGGGAGCATCCTGTCGATAGCGAACTTGTCGTTATTCTCACAAAGTGAACCTGTTACATCGTATTTGTGATCTGCAGGAGCATTTTCCTTACCGAGAACTGTAATGTGATGGTAAGCGCCATACATAGCGGGACGCATGAGGTTTGCAGCACAAGCATCAACGCCGATGTATTCCTTGTAGATGTGCTTTTCGTGAATAGCCTTGGTAACGAGAGTTCCGAAAGGCGCGAGCATGAATCTGCCCATCTCGGTATAGATGGCAACATCGCCCATTCCTGCGGGCTCCAAGATCTCCTCGTACTTCTTTCTAACTCCTTCACCGATAACCTTGATGTCGTTAGCGGTCTGGTCAGGCCTGTAGTCAACGCCTACGCCGCCTGAAAGGTTGATGAATGCAAACTCAACGCCAACCTTGTTCTTTGCTTCGACTGCAAGCTCGAAGAGCTCGCCTGCAAGCTTGGGATAGTACTCGTTGGTAACGGTGTTGCTGGCAAGGAAAGCATGGAGGCCGACCTTCTTAACGCCGTGAGCCTTAAGCTGCGCATACGCATCGAAAAGCTGTTCCTTTGTCATGCCGTACTTGGAATCGCCGGGATTATCCATGATGCCGTTGCTGAGCTTATATACTCCGCCCGGATTATATCTGCAGCTCATGATCTCAGGGAACTTGGGACCGATGATGCCCTCAAGGAAAGGAATGTGAGTTATGTCATCAAGATTTATGATGCCACCGAGCTTGGCGCACAGAGCGTACTCGTGAGCAGGCGTATCATTGCTCGAAAACATGATCGGGCCTCCGACCGCGTCTGCAAGAACAAGTTCCGCCTCACTTGAGCAGTCAAAACCGAATCCGGCATCTCTGATTATCTCCATGATGAACGGATTGGGTGTTGCCTTAACCGCGAAATACTCACAGAAACCCTTATTCCATGAAAAAGCCTCCTTTACAGCCTTGCAGCGTGCCTTAATTCCGGCTTCGTCATAGATGTGGAAAGGTGTCGGGTAATCTTTTGCGATCTTCTCGATCATCTCTTTGGTAACAAAAGGTTTCTTTTCCATAATTAATCCTCACTAATAAACAATATGGAAGAAATTTTACACTTTATCGGATTAAATACAAGTACCGGCGTCCTGCAGGCGCTTTGCGCCGGCTAAACGAAAAGAACTTTTCTGTAACTAGTTCCGCAGGCGCCCTACTTTCGCAGAGAATAAAGCACACCTGTTCTGCTAGTTCCGCAGGCGCTTTGCGCCGAGGACTTGTTCGTAGCTAAGAACAGGTGTGCTTTTTCGATTTTGGTGGAGACGAAGAGGATCGAACTCTCGACCTTACGGATGCGAACCGTACGCTCTCCCAGCTGAGCTACGCCCCCATGCGTGTGAGATTATAGCATAACAGCCGGTCTCACGCGAGTATTCTTATGACTTATCAGGTATACATTCCCCTGAACATATCAATGACCTGTCCCACAAGTCCCGTGGCAACAAGAACCGCCATGATCACGATAAGTATCAGTAAATAGCAGAAATATGATCTTGCGAAATTCCTCTTGTTTACGTTCTTTGTTCCTCCCAATGCATAAACGACAAGGAAGATAAACCCGACTACCGGAATAGAGAAAAGGATCTCATATCCGAAATAACCCCACATTGAAATCGGACGATACTTCTCAGGAATATTATTAATGTCAGACATATGCCCCTCCTAAAATTCATTTGACAACGGAAAGTATAGCATGACATGGCCTTTTGTAGTAGCATTGATGCGGAAGCTTAGCTCAGCGGGAGAGCATTCCCTTCACAGGGGAGGGGTCATGGGTTCAAACCCCATAGTTTCCACCAAACTCATAATCCCCGTCGTTCTTGGC
>JAIKZM010000132.1 GCA_024682215.1 Saccharofermentans sp.
GCTCTGCATCTATTACCACATGGGAAAATACGATGAGCAGCTTGATTACATCGAACTGATGGACAAAGTCGCTCAGCAGTTTCCCAACATCTACTGGACACAGAAGGCTGATACGAAAGCCGCCAGAGAAGGGATCTAAAGAAGTTTACATGAAAGTATTGATCATACCCGATGTTCATCTTAAGCCGTGGATCTTTGATCAGGCTGAAGACATAATGAGAGATAAAGGTTTTGAGCGCGCGGTATTCATAGGTGATCTGGTCGATGACCGGGATCACGAGAGCGATGTCGATCTTTATGAGGAAACCTTCTTACGACCGACACGTTTTCGGCGACACGTGACGGAAGACCTATCGGCAACAATGAGTTTTGCTGGGTGGATACTATAACAAAGGAGGCAGGGACAATAAGCTGAAGAGACAATTGCCAATTCCAATATCAAAATCAGATAAGTCTGTAAGTACAGGCTGTAAACTTGTTTGTACCTATCTCGAATCTCTTTGGATCTACTCTGACTGCAAGCTCATTCGTGATAATGAAATCCTTGGTGACATTAACAAGAAACTGTTTATTCCCGGATTCGACAAGATAATAAGACGAAGTATCATTCAGGCTGTCTGCCAAATCCAAAACACCGGGTAATACTAAAAAATCAAGCAGATCCTCTATTTTGCTCATTTTCTTCCGTCTTATCAGCGGAATGATCGCATCGGCATCCTTAAATCTCGCAAGACATGCTGCATCTTCCCTGCTCCTGCACTTCCCCGTCTTCTCAAACGAGGAAAGATCTATGGGCTCTTTCGTCTCACTGAAGCTTAACTTGTTATCCTCATCGAGAAGGTAATCGATACTGACGCCAAGCAGCTGCGACATGGCTTTGAGATTGGTGATATCAGGCATGCCCTTGTCAGTCTCCCATTTTGCAATGGCAGAACGCGACACGCTCAATCTTTCAGCAAACTGTTCCTGCGACAGCCCGGCACTTTTTCTGGCATCCTTTAACTTTTCACCAAACGTCATAATGAGCCTCCACTGTACATAATTATAGCAGTAACAATGGCCATTCCGATGCAAAATACTGTGTAGATGACCATAGGTACGGTCAAAAAGCATTCCCTGCCCTTAATCTTCAATGCACCAAAAGCAGAACGTAAAAGATTGATCAGCCTGGTCCTGTTATCCTTTTTCAGGAGAATGAACGTCACGGCTATAAGGGCAATGATACCCAGAGCGGCTTCTGCCATGCGTCCGAAGTTCTTATATTCGGGAATAAACGGCAGCAGGACTGAGATCGCATTGTTGAGAAAATGTAAGAGCATCGTGCAGATGATCCTGCCGGTCTTCTCGTAAACATAACACATGAGAAGTCCCATTCCGAAAGCAAAGATGCCCTGGGTAAAATTCTGGTGCATCAGTCCGAAAAGCATTGAAGAGAAGACCGCCGCAATGATCTTTCCATATTTTCTCATATGGCCGTAAATGACTTTCCGAAATGCGAACTCCTCGAAAACCGCCGGAAGCACAGCTATGGTAACAAGGCCGAAAAGTGGTGAATACGAAATGCCATCAATAGGAGAGCTTGATACCGATGATATCGAGAAGTCTACTGCGCCCATGATCAGATTCCAGACGATAAGCGCGAAAAATGCAGCCGGAAGTAACCTGACACTCTGCTTCCTGTTCTCCTTCGGACGGCTGGCGTTTTTGCGCGTCACCAGATAAAAGATGCCGAGGATCACCACATTTGCTATAAAACTGCCGATATCTGATCCTATCAGCATGCCGGGACCTGTTTTGTTGAATATATACGAGATCGCGATCACGACCAAGGCTGCGGTCTGAAAGAATACCTGCCCCAATATCAAAAGCCATGTAATCTTCTTTGAATCAGTTCTCATGTCATTCACCCCAATCCGAATACGGTTTTTGCATCTTTTGTAAGGTCTTTGATCTTGGAATC
The DNA here is from genome assembly GCA_024682215.1 of Saccharofermentans sp. Classification (GTDB taxonomy): domain Bacteria; phylum Bacillota; class Clostridia; order Saccharofermentanales; family Saccharofermentanaceae; genus Saccharofermentans. The sequence goes on from JAIKZM010000132.1 coordinate 1,961, forward strand.
CTTGTCTTCTTCCAAAAACCATGTTCCTTCTTCGCTCATCTTTGTCCCGTTCTTATCGACGATCGCGTAATAAGTGCTCTTGCTCTTGTTGTCTACTAAAGAAACGGTGATCATGGGATCGCTGTATCCGTCTGTCTGACCGAATGAGAGCATTATCTGGTAGGGAACGCTTTTGAAGGCTTTGGGTTCATCGGGATCGAAATTATATATGTAGACGCTATTGGAGGTTACTTCATCCTCTTTATAATCTTTTTCTATGAAATACTTCTCTCCAAACTTATATGCTCCGATCGAGGTGTTGACCTGCTCCCAACCGCATTCGATCCGGACCGTGCTGACTACAGTCTGATCAGCATTCGCATATTCGTTCTTACTGCATCCGGCTGTCATTAGCCCGGTGAGAAGAGCAACTGTAATTACTAAAGATTTGATAATGTGATTTTTCATGTGTGTCACATCCTTTCCTGAGATTTGATTTGAGTCTATGACCCTGCCCCGTGACACACAAGAAACGGACTGTGACAACGCTGTTACTTTGCGTAACAGTGCTTATTTTGTTGCGTTTCAGCCATATGGTCATACAAAAAGGAACAATGAAAACGGCCTTGAAATGTATCCAAGGCCGTGCTTTTTCGTTCAATAACAAACGAATCTGTTATGTCGCAGTAACTGATTGTTTTATGTGCTAATCATTCTTTCTCAACAAGAACGTTAATCCCACACTGTTTTATCCACCTGATATGACGGGTCTTTAATAAATTTCTGCACTTCCTTGAATTGGGCAGGAGTTAAGTCGTCAAAATTTGGTGTGTGTTCAAGATTTAAGTTTTGCTTGATCTCAAGACATTTTTCCCAAACAAGATTTTGATAGTATTTTATCGTTCCCTCAGAATCTCCATTTCCATTCTGGGCATTATGATACCAATATATATAACCATCTATTGCATCCAATTGTTCCTTAGTACATGAGTCATAGTGACATATCCAATCAACTTCCACATCCATAGCCGATTCATCATTGTATTCATTGTAGGCTGCAACAGCTATCTGCAGATTCCCGATATCAAATTCGATGTTGTTATAATTCTTATTCTTAACATCATCGTAATTCACATAAGGGCAATAAAATGCACTTAATTTAGTTATCATATCAAGGGCATCCTTTGCTCCCTGGATATCATTATTGGCCATGCATTCGTTATAAATCTCTCTTAATATTAGAGTATAACTTCCGCTTTCATGATGTGTTGCAGTAGGCTTCGGTGTTCTTTTACCACACCCTGCCATGAAGCTAAATGCAACTATAACTGCCATCAGTTTAATTATCTTTTTCAGCATTGTTTTTTATAACCTCCTACTACTCACTTGTTAACTTTCCTGTTAATAATCCGCTCTATGTTTTTCTTCTGAGTTCTCTGACAAAGCTAACACTGACAACTATCATCATGACAGCCAATACATCTGATGCGATCAGCTGCCCGATCGCAGCTGCCGGGATTGGCTGCAACGGCCACGGCT
>JAIKZM010000183.1 GCA_024682215.1 Saccharofermentans sp.
GACACTCAAGTTTGTTACAGGTCAGGCTGATATCGAGAAGCAGTGGGACGAGTACAAGAAGTCCTGCGAAGGTCTCAATCAGAAGGGTATCGAAGATCTCTACGCTGAACTCTACAAGAAGTAATAAGGTTTTCCCCTAAACTTTTATAGCAAAGAATGCCGTCCCGCCCGGGGCGGCATTTTTGCATATAAAAAACTCTCATGAAAAAGGATTCATGAGAGCTTTCTATTTATCCAACAACAGATAAGTCAGTTTCCGAAAAGCAGGTCGCGTGAGTTCTTATAACATACACGCTCAATAAGATCCTTGAGGATACGTTTGTCGTAAGGGAATCTTCCGCGCTCGATCTCAGTGCCTAAGAAATTGCAGAAGATCCTTCTGAAGTATTCGTGCCTTGTGTAGGACAGGAAGCACCTTGAATCAGTAAGCATTCCGACAAAGCAGGGAAGAGGGCTCTGCGCACAGAGTGACCTCAAGTGATCTTCCATACCAATTAAGTTGTCATTGAACCACCATGCCGCACCGTGCTGAATCTTGCCGGGTATGCTTCCGTCGTTAAAGCATCCGCAGAGCGTATCGATCACTGTGTTGTCAGTGGGGTTCAGAGAATAGATTATCATGCGCGGCAAAAGACCTTCGCTGTTAAGCTGATCCATGAATCCTGAAAGAGGAGTCAGGAAATCATTTGCACCTGTGATCGTGTCACATCCGCAGTTGATCCCTGCATTGGATAGCATGACGGAATTAACATTTCTCTTGCATCCGAAATGAAGCTGCATGGTCCATTTACGCTTAGCGTATTCACGCGCGAAAAACAGCATCAGATCTGTCTTGTAAGCAATGATCTCTTCAGCAGTTAAAGATGCATCCTTTGATATGGTCTTCTTTTTGAAAACCTCATCGGAAGAGATCTTAACATCCTTTGAAAAACTGATGTATTCGGTTCCGTGATCGGCTATCACGCAGCCGTGTGAAGCGAAATGATTCAGCCTTGAAATGAGTGCCTCTTTAAGTGAAGCAATCGAGTCGATCCTGATGCCTGATACAGCTTCGAGTTTTTCAACGTAAGAGTTAAAGCTGTCCTTCTCGATGTCTACTATGTTGTCAGGTCTGAATGCCGGTAAGACCTTGGGGCCGAATCCGGACTCCTTGATCTGTTCGTGATAGATAAGCGAATCGCACGGATCATCGGTCGTGCATATTGCTTCGACATTTGAAGATAGCATGATGCTCCTTGCGGAAAGATTGCCCGATGAGAGGATCCCATTTGTTTTATTCCATATCTCTTCCGCGTTTTCAACGGTAAGAGGTTCATCGATACCGAAGTATCTTGCAAGCTCGAGATTTGTCCAGTGGTAGAGAGGATTACCGAATGCGGATTCAACTGCCTTGGCCCACATCATGAATTTCTCTTTGTCTGATGCATCACCGGTGATAAATCTTTCATCGATACCGCATGCTCTCATAAGACGCCACTTATAGTGATCGCCGCTGAGCCAGAGTTCGGTCAGGTTATTGAAATGCTTATCTTCCGCGATCTCTTTTGATTCGATGTGGCAGTGATAGTCAACGATCGGAAGATCTTTTGCAAATGAGTTATAGAGTTCTTTCGCGGTGTTGTTTTCAAGAAGAAAATCGTCACAAATAAAGCTTTTCATAGTCCACCTCTAAAAGTATCTGACGGATATAGATTAACTAATTTTTGCTGTCGCCGCAACTGAAAATATGCTAGAATACAAGTTAACAATTTCGAGGTGTTTCACATGTCTTTTTCTGAGAAAGTTTTTGAAGCGGGAATAGTCCCGGTGGTAGTCCTGAACAACGTGGAAGATGCGGTCCCGCTTGCAAGAGCGCTGCTCAATGGCGGCATCTGTTTCATGGAGATAACGTTCAGAACTGAGTGCGCTGCCGATTGCATTTCGGTCATCAGTAAAGTGGTTCCTGAAGTCATCGTAGGCGCGGGCACCATATTGAATGTAGATCAGGCGAAGACCGCCGTTGAGTGCGGCGCAAAGTTCATCGTATCTCCCGGAATAGATGAAGAGACTGTCAGATGGGCAATCGAAAATGACATTCCGGTGATCCCCGGCGCGGTTACGCCGACTGAGATAATGAAAGCTATCAGCCTGGGACTTAAGACCGTCAAGTTTTTCCCTGCAGATGTATATGGCGGGATCAAAGCGATAAAGGCTCTGTCAGCTCCTTTCGGACAGGTTAAGTTCCTTCCCACAGGCGGCGTGTCAGAAGCCAACCTTGCTGATTTCATCGGCAATAAGTCCGTCTGTGCCGTAGGCGGGAGCTGGGTCTGCAAGAAAGACGACGTGTTAAACCATGATTGGGATAAGATAACCGCATTAGCTGCTAATGCCGTAAAGATAATCAAGGAGACAAGAGCATGAGCAAGTTCCTTACGTTCGGTGAATTGATGTTAAGACTTAAGAGTCCGGGAAGGGAGCGCCTTATGCAGTCTCCTTCGCTCGAGGCGACATTCGGAGGCGGTGAGGCAAATGTTGCGGTCTCTCTTGCAAATTACGGCCTTGATGCCGAGTTTCTGTCAGTAATCCCATCGAATTCTATCGGCGATGCAGCAATAGGCGAACTCAGAAGATTCAATGTCGGAACGGATAAGATAATCAGGACTGACGGAAGGATGGGCATCTACTATCTTGAGACGGGTGCCAACCAGCGCGCGAGCAAGGTCATCTATGACAGGGCATATTCCGCGATCTCTATGTTCGATCCCGAAAAATATGACTGGGACAGCATCTATAACAA
>JAIKZM010000198.1 GCA_024682215.1 Saccharofermentans sp.
ATTTGGGCCTATTTGTCCCTGAAAGCGTCCCTACCATAAGGACCATCTGCTGTACATTTGGGTCAAATCAGCCTGTTTGTCCCTGAAAGCGTCCCTTCTATAGGGACGTTCTGCTGTACATTCAATAGCCGTCATAATTACGGGTATCTCGTTTTGAGAAAATATACTTTTGAGACAGCGTCTTTTTTGTTCAATTAATCGGGTTCACTTTATTTGACGGGCATTTCTGATCGTGTGTTTTCATATTGTTTAACAGATCATCAAGAGAGCTATCTGTATACTGGTCCTGCTTGGAATATCATACGCGCTGCTTCAGATTTTCAAGGGAGCTTTTAACAGACAGAGGTACAGGATAACAGTGGCAGGCTATGAGGGAATAGGATTTATCCCATGGTACACGCGTTTTGCAAAGGCTAAGGAATATAGTGCTTTACGGAATAGATAAGGGCGAACACCGTTCATTTCCAAGCGGTCACAGCATTTTAAGCATGGCTGTCATTTACATTCTTCCGTCATTTTCGTGGTTCTTTAAGAAACTCAGGGATAAGAAACTGGTTCTTAGTATCGCAGGATTATGTTTCGCAATGATAAACACACATAGATAAAACTCCATAACACATAACTTGAGACATATGTTTCCAGATTCCGGAGATACGTACATATCATCTGTTTATTTTCTTGTATAATGGGAATAATCAAAAATCTTTAAAGGAATGACGTAACGGATTATGAAACAATTAAAAAAATTCACCTCTGCTTTATTAGCGATATCCATGATCGCCAGCTTTACAGCAATGACAGGCTGTTCAGGAACAGCGCAGAAAACTGAGATAACCACAACTTCTGCAACAAGCGAAGAGACTACAGAACCTAAGGCATCGGAGACATCTGCTGCTGAGACTGCACCGGCTCCTGAAGAGTCTGCCAAGGAAACGTCGGTATATGCCGAAGAGATTGCTTTAACTCCGATAAAAGGCGGCCCTTTTCAGGCTGGTAGAAAGATCGATGCGTCTCTTGGAGATGACGGAGTGCTTACCTGGAATGATATGGTTCCCGAGAAAAATGCAGATGATTCCTGGGTTTCCTACTATGTCTATATTTCTGGTGTATGTGTTGATGGTGTCGTTCCCGATAAGAATGATGCATCTGTTAAGTTTTCGATGAATCTGAAGAAACTGATCGATGCTAATATCAAATCCGGATATCTCGAAAAATCTGAGAACGGCAAATATAAAGTCTTACTGATAGCTGAACTTGAATATTCAGAGGTATATGCTTCGTGGCAAGGGGAGATCACGTACGATTCTCATGCAAAGACTGCCAAAAAGTTCGGTAAGATCAATGCCGGTATCGATTCAAACGGAATGCTTACATGGAAAAGTTATAAAGGTGCTGAGGAATACTTGATTTATATAAACGAATATTATTGTTCCGTCATTACAAATAAGAGAAACATCCCGCTGAAAAAGCAGATCGATTTTATGATCAAGTGCGGCTTCATTGAAAAGGCTGACAATTATGATATTAAGATCACAGCTTTTGACGGTCGAAACGATAACGTATTGGCGAAATGGAAAGGTAAGTTAACTTATACTTCAGATGCTGTTCCGGGCGGTGTTGTAGGAACTGTCACCGGTCTGGCTCTTAAGAACGGTATCCTGTCTTGGAACAAATATGAAGGTTCTGATATCTATTATGTTGAAGTTTTTGTTGACGGTAAGTTTAAGGACGACTATTTCACAGGTAAAACCGAATCTGATGTTAATGACTATATAGTTAAAGAGATATATGAAGAAGATATGGATCTTAATGCCGTTAGATTTACGTTCAGAGTCTCTGCCGTCGAACTCTCTTCAGGAGATGCCATGGGTATATATGAAGCCGAGCGTTTCGCAATGGCTTCAGGTATTTTTGGCGATTATAAACTCGAAAAAGCATCTAATCCGCTCTCGGTTAGCGGTAAGGAAGCAACTGTCAGCAGCACCAGACTAAAGGCGAAGAAACAGACGCTTGCTGCAGGAAAGGTGTTTGCAGGTTTAACCACCGGACGCGGAGGTTTTACTTTCACCAAACTTTCGGGAGACGGTAATATCAGTATTAATAAAACTTCAGGAAAGATAACCATTAAGAAGAACGGTCTTAAGAAAGGAAAGAGCTATAAGGTCAGTGTCAGAGTCCTTTCAAAGGGGAATGCCGGTTACGAAGCTTCTGCTCCTCAGGAAGTAACTGTCACAATAAAGGTGACATGATGCGCACCATAAAACTTGAGATGAAGGATAAAAATTCATGAAGAAACTGATGGCAGTTACACTGGCGGTATTGATGATGCTGCCAATGGCATCATGCAAGCCGAAGGTCGAACCGGGCGATGCTACCAGATATAAGGCTTTAGCGAAAATGACGCCCGAGCAGATCGTTTCTCAGATGACGATCGAGCAGAAGGCGGCTCAGATGGTGCAGCCTGCCATATACAAGACAAGCAACGAAGACATGAGGGAAAACGGCTACGGAAGCGTGCTTTCAACGGCCGGCCATACAAACGCGGAGCAGTGGAGAAAGATCGTTGACGATTTCCAGCAGGCTTCGCTCGAATCCCCGTCAGGAATACCTTTCATCTATGGACAGGATGATGTTCATGGCGTCAATTATTGCGTGAATGCGGTTTTTTTTCCTCATAACATTGGTATCGGTGCAGCGAACGACGAGGAACTGACTTTTAAGATGGGTCAGATCACCGCGGATGAGGCGAAGATATGCCATATGATGTGGAATTTTTCACCGGTCGTTGCGCAGTCAGTTGACCCCCGGTGGGGAAGGACTTATGAGTCCTACGGATCTGATCTGGAGATCATAAAAAAGCTTTCCACCGCTTATACAAAGGGGCTTATCGACAAGGGACTCGTTGCCTGCGCGAAACACTTTTTCGCTGACGGAAACGTTGTGTACGGAACCGGTGAGCAAGGCGCCACACCGATGCTGATCGACAGAGGCGATGCAAAGCTTACTGAGGCTGAGATCTCTGAACTTCTCAAGGTCTATCAGGCGCAGATCGATGCAGGCGTGCAGACGATCATGATCAGCCATTCGTCGCTCAACGGTGTGAAGATGCACGAGAACAAGGAATACATCATGAAACTCAAGACTGAGATGGGCTTCAAGGGCTTCATCGTGAGCGACTGGGGATCTGTCGAGAACATCACCGGCGACTCTTATAAAGAGAAGATTATCAAGAGCGTCAATGCAGGCATCGACATGCTTATGGAGACAGATCATTTCGAAGAGGCAAGACGGATAATAGTCGATGCCGTAAACAGTAAAGAGATCTCCGAAGAGCGCGTGAATGACGCTGTTGCCAGGATCATAAAAGTAAAAATGGATGCAGGGCTTTTCAATGATCCGATGCTTAAGGATATGAAGACCGAACAGACTGAGACGGGATCACTCGAGTACAGGAAAGTTGCCGAACAGCTGGTAGAAAAGAGCCTTGTCCTCTTAAAGAACGACAGGAACACGCTGCCCCTCAAGCAGGGTACAAAGGTTTATATCACGGGCCCCGCTGCTGATGACGGAGCAGTGCAGTGCGGCGGCTGGACGCTCGACTGGAACAGCGCTACGACATCAGATATCAAGGGCGTAACGACGATAAAAGAGGCTTTCGAAAGGTATGCGGAAGACTACGGGATCGAAGTCATCACCGATTCCAAGGAGTCTTCAAAGGCAGATGTCGTGCTGCTTTGCGTAGGCGAGCAGGCGTATGCCGAATGGAACGGTGATACGGAAGACTTAAGCCTTACAGGCAAACTCGGACTTGCCGATAACAAGCAGGCAATGAGCGAAGCAGAGAAACTCGGAAAGCCCGTTGTCACCTGCATCGTGGCGGGCAGGCACGTCATCATTGATGAGACTGACTACAAGAAGTGGGACAGCGTTGTTATGTGTTATCTGCCGGGCTCCGAGGGCAAGGGCATCTCTGACGTCCTCTGCGGATGCGCTGATTTCTCAGGAAAACTTCCATCACCCTGGTACGGCGCGTTAGACCAGATCGGCACGGACAAGTCTTTCCTGAAGAAGGGCTACGGATTGAATTACGGCGACGGTTTTACCGCGCGGAAAGAACCTGAGACTGTCCTGGATGTTCCTTCGAAAGGTGCTCCGAATCCCGCTGACGGAACGAAATACACAAAGGGCCTTTTTAAGGACAATGTGTATGTAAATGACTATGCCGGGATCACGGCAAAGATTCCAGGACTTGCGCAGATGTCTGAAAGTCAGATGAATGATTTGAAGGCTGATAATTTCTCACAATGCAAGACTTCAAAAGACAAGGCACGTGAAAGCGCAACTGTCTATGATGCCGTTTTTGCGGATTCAATGAAGGGAATCGAGTTCAGGTTTGTCAACACGAAGCTTGCTGCACCTGATGACCCCGCATATGACGAGAACAAATATCTTGATGACTACGGCGTCTTCGAGCATGAGATCTGGAAAGGCCTGCCCGTTACCGTCGAACATAAGGAAAGGGTAAAGGTGACGTTAAGCGGCAAGGAGTACGTGAGAGACACCTTTACGTTGACGGGAAACGAAGGAACCCAGACGGTCTGCACCTATGCAAGAAAGCTTGACGACAACCTGATGAGCGTCATAGAGATCTACTGGTTCGGCAAGAAAACAGCAGAAGAGAATGAGAAGATTTTTGAGTAAGTGAAGCATATGAGCAACATCAGAACGAACTATGAGAAATGGTATCAATGTGACGGTTACTATTGGGGAACAGAGCCTGCAGGGTTTTGCGATGAACTAATCGCGCTGTGCCCGCCGTCAAAGGATAAGAAGGTCCTGGATATAGGCTGCGGCGAAGGCAAGGATGCGGTCTATATGGCCCAAAAAGGCTTTGACGTTACTGCCATCGACCTGACGGAAAACGGGATAAAGAAAACTCACCGCCTCGCTGAAGAAAGAGGCGTAAAGGTCAATGCATATGTTGACGACATCAACATGTTTGAGACTGATGAGGAATACGACATCATCTATTCATCCGGAACGATACAGTATCTTTTCGAGGAGAACAAAAAGCACTTTTTCGAGAAGCTGAACCGGATTACGAAGAAGGGCGGCTTCGTGTTCTTCAACGTGTTCGTCGAAAAGCCTTTCTTAGAACTTCCTCCTGATTGGGACATGGAAGAGAAGATGTGGAAGCCGGGCGAATTATTCTCTTATCTTCCGGACTGGAAATTCCACAGGATAGATGAGGTTATCTTCGAGGATAACAGCAACGGTATTCCGCATTATCACTGCATGGATACCATTATCTGCGAGAGGATCATCTAACCGTAACGCAGCATAAAAAGAGTCAAAAACAGACTTGCGAAAAATGATAATATTGTACCGGGCTGTCTTAGTTTTTAAGCTGCCCGATATTATGAAATAAAGGAGAGATGAAAGAGGCATATCTTTACACTTCGGAATAGGGTAAAATGCCTCGATAAGGCACGAAAAGCCTTTGCTGCAACTTTTTTAAGGATAATCTAGAAACCCTTAAAAATATGGCTTTTCATTACATTTCAGGGCAAAACTTAACTATGATAAAAGTATTATTCGTATGTCACGGCAATATCTGCAGGAGCACGATGGCTCAGTGTATGTTTCAGGACATGGTTAATAAAAAAGGTTTGTCAGATAAGTTCTTTGTTGACTCCGCTGCAACCAGCAGGGAAGAGATCGGCAACGGCCCTCATTATGGAACCGTTACCAAACTGAGAAGTGTGGGGATACCGGTTGTTCCTCACCGTGCAAGACAGATGACGCGCGATGATTATGATAACTATGATTATCTGATCGGAATGGACACTTACAATGTTTCCAACATGACACGCATCGCAGGCGGCGATCCAGACAACAAGATATATCAGATGCTTGCTTTTGCAGGGCTTAACAGGAGTATAGCTGATCCCTGGTACACGGATAATTTCGATGAGACATATAACGATCTGCTTATAGGGTTGGATGGTTTCTGGAAATACCTTTCATCGCGTATGTAAGGTTACATTTTCTGCCAATGTGTTAAAAATCTTTAATCTCTTGGTATAATATTTCTATAGGCGGTGTGGAGGTTTTTGATAATGACTATGCGAGAGAGGCTTTTAAACTCTTTGCTTTGCGCTGTGTTTGCGTTGATCGCCGGTTGCGTTCCGGTTCTTGTTTTAGCCCGTGGTGCCAGAGGCACGATGATCGCATCGCTTATCACTGCAGCCGTTTCCTTTGTTGCGGTCATTCTTCTCAAGTCCTTCTTGCCGAAGAAGTCCAAGCTGTTGCGTGTGCTGGCCTTTGCCGCCACGGGAGTGGTTTTCGCTGCCGCTGTTTTTTCTGTGATCACATATAATCTCGGCAATCTTTTCATGTATCATCCTCATGCCGATAAAGAAGAGACGGAAAAGCTGATGACGATTGCCGAAAAGCATTCTCTTGGCGTTGAGGTTGAAGAAGTCAGCACTGCAAATGGTACGATCTGCGGATGGAGACTGAAGGCAGCAGGGATCGCATCTAATGTTAAGAGACCTGTCGTTCTGTATTTCTGCGGAAACGGAGAAACATCTGCAAAAGCGATACTGAGATTCAGCGAAAATGAGCTCTGGAACTCTGTTGTAAGAGGCTGCGACGTCATCTGTTTTGATTATCCCGGATATGGCAAGAGTGCCGGCATTCCGAGGGAAAAATCCATGAAGGCTATGGCAGTTGAGGCTTACAAATATGCATCGGGGCTTCCCGTGAATTCGACTACGATAGTCATGGGCTACTCAATCGGCACCGGAATTGCCGTATATGCTGCTTCTGAGGCAGAGAACGTACCCGGCGGCCTTATGCTGATTGCACCTTATAACAGCGGATACGATCTGTATAACAGCAAACTTAAAATATTCCACGGACCGGTAAAGCTCCTTGCCACTTTTAAGATGCCTGTGTATCAGTATGCGGGAAAAGTTAAGTGCCCCACACTTATCATCGCCTCAGAGGCTGATGAGCTGATCCCGATCCAGTCCAGTAAAAAGCTTTTCAGTGAGTTTTCCGCAGCCAAAACGGACTTCGTGACTGTGGAGGGAGAACGTCACAATGACCTTCCGTTATCAGGGAAAGTTGCTTCAAGACTTATTGCTTTTGTAGGCATAATCAGAGAGGAGGCAAAGCGGGATGCTTGATTCTTTGAAAGAAAAGTTAATGCTTCCTTTGATCTATGCTGCAGCCGTTATTACGGTTGCTTCAGTTGCGATCTTTGTTTTCTTCAGCGTTTCGCCTTCCTGGCTGAGATTCTTGCCTCTTATCCTTGCCGCTGCAGGTTTCGCCGGCGGTTTTGCGCTTTCGTTTGTACCCGTTTTTAAAGACCATAAGATAATCCCGGTTATCTGTATCTCGGTCGCAGCTGTATTAACAGGTGTCTTGATTGCCGTTCTTTTATAAGACGGCTGTTGGGGTTGTATCCTAAAAAGCGGAGGAACATATATGTTTAAGACAGCAGAAGATGTGATGAACTTCATTTCCGACAATGACATCGAAATGATCGATTTCAGAATGATCGACATCAACGGCAGATGGCATCATCTTACGATTCCCGCTAAGAGGTTCGGAGAGGATACCATGAAGAACGGCATCGGATTTGACGGTAGCAACTATGGTTTTGCTCCTGTCGAAAAGAGTGACATGGTATTCATTCCTGATGTTACCAGCGCTGCGATCGATCCGTTTCCGGAGATAAAGACGCTCTCCATGATAGGTGATGTCCGCGTTATCGGCAAGGATGAAAACAAGCCGTTTGACCAGGAACCGAGAAATGTCTGCAAAAGGGCAGAGGAGTATATGAAAGAACTCGGCGTGGCGGATACGTATCTTCTCGGACCGGAGTTTGAATTCTATGTTTTTGATTCGGCTTCATTCTCGAACGGACCTGATGAATCAGGATTCTCGATAGATACCGAAGAAGCTTTTTGGAATAGCGGAAGTGCCGAATCCAACGGCTTCCAGACACCTCATCAGGGAGGTTACCACATTGCGCCTCCCCAGGATATACATTACGATTTCAGAAGCCGTGTAACCATGCTTATGGAAGAGCAGGGCATATCAGTCAAGTATCACCATCACGAAGTCGGCGGCCCCGGACAAATGGAAGTCGAAGTTGAGTTTGGCGGCATGACTGAGATGGCAGACAAGACCATGCTTGCCAAATACATCATAAAAAACGAGGCTGTATTCGAAGGGAGAACGGCAACTTTCATGCCAAAGCCCATTTACGGCGAAGCAGGCTCGGGAATGCATGTCCATATGCTTATGTTCAATGACGGAAAGCCTGTTTTCTACGATGAGGACGGCTATTCCGGATTGTCTCAGACTGCCATGTATTTCATTGGCGGTATCCTTAAGCATATAGCTGCTATATGCGCATTCTCCAATCCTTCTACGAATTCGTATAAGAGATTGCTTCCCGGATTTGAGGCGCCCGTTACGGTCGGATTTGCTACGGCGAACCGCAGTTCCGTAATCAGGATCCCCGCTTATGCGAAGACTCCTGAAAAGAAGCGCTTTGAACTTCGCAACCCCGATGCAACATGCAATCCGTATTACTGCTATGCAGCGATCCTTATGGCTGGTCTCGATGGAATCAAGAACAAGATCGATCCTGTTGCAGAAGGATACGGACCTTATGATTTTAATCTCTTTAACCTTTCTGATTCCGAGAAGGCTAAGATCAAAGGACTGCCAAAGTCTCTCGGATCGGCCATCAAGGCTCTTGCTGTTGATAATGAGTTCCTACAGGCCGGTGGTGTTTTTCCGAAGGAGCTTATCGATCTTTGGATCGCTAATAAGAGAAATGATCTCAAGAGACATGTTGCGATGCCTACTCCCATGGAGTATGAGATGTATTACGATCTCTGATAAAACACATATCTGACTGTCAGGGCCCGGGACATCCCCGGGTCCTATATATATGGCTAGAAAGAAGGCGGCTAAAGTGTACAGACTCCTCATAATCGAAGATGTATTCAGTTTAAAAGAGAGTATTAAGGAATGCTTCGCATCCGTTGAGGATAATGAGTATAAAGTGGATTTTTCAGACAGTTTTACTGAAGGATTGAATAAGATCAGATCAAGACATTATGATCTGATAATAATCGATGTAAGGCTTGCCCAAACGGCGTGTGAGGATTTCTGCAGATCGTTCAGGGAATATTGTGTTTCACCGGCGGTCTTCATACTTGATATAAACAACGAAGAAGAAATGAAATATGTTTATTCCATGAGCCCCGCCGGACTGATCGTCAGACCTTTTACTGCTTTGGATGTCTTTGAAAGCGTGGTCGATTATTTCGACAGATGCGAAATAAGAAAACCAGATCAAATTCTTAAATACTGTGGGATAATGATGAATGCGAGTACTGGACTTGTCATGGTTGACGGAATACCTGCAGAAGTCACCCAAAAAGCTTCTCAAGTGCTGAAGATCCTGCTTAAGAACAAGGCAAAGCTCGTAAGCCGTGAAAAGCTCATTAAGGAAGTTTGGGGCAGTGACTATCAGGGAAGCGACAGGGTACTGGATAACCAGATAAAGATCCTCAGAAAGCAGCTTGGCAGCAAGGGAAAGCTTATCCGCCTGGTCAAGGGAAAAGGTTACGTTCTGGAGAGGTAAAAGTTATGGACTGCGACTTGGTACAAAACCATTTGTTTGAAATCAGGAGCGATACGGATTACCGTGCTTTGCAGCAAAAGATCCTGCCTACTGTTGAACCTGATCTGATAATCGGTGTAAGGACTCCGGATGTTAAGGCCTACGCCAAAGATCTGAGGAAGGCCGGAACGCATTATGACTTTATCAAGGAGCTGCCTCATAAGTATTATGAGGAATATCTGCTTCATGTAATGCTGCTGAACGATGAGAAGGATTTTGAGACCTGTATCCGTGAAACCGAACGGATACTTCCTTATATCGACAATTGGGCCGTATGCGATCAGTTTGTTCCAAAGGTTTATAAAAAACATACGGATGAGCTGCTTGTACATATAAAGAAGTGGCTCGCTTCTGATGCGGAATACACGATACGTTACGGTATCAAGATGCTGATGTCATTCTATCTGGATCAGGACTTCAGAACGGAATATATGGAAATGGTCATAAACGCAGACAGACCTGATCTTAAATATGTAAGCATGATGACTGCATGGTATTTTGCCACGGCACTCGCAAAGCAGTATGATGCGGCGTTGAAGGTGATCAGTGATAACAGGCTTGACCGTGTTACTCATAATAAAGCCATACAAAAAGCTGTTGAGAGTTTCAGGATAACAGATGAACAGAAAGCTTATCTGAGGACTCTGAGACGCTGAGGATCAATCCTGCCAGACCAGAGGGAGTTTTTCAAATTCGGATACCGGAACCGGTTTTGAAAAATAATAACCCTGGAAAAGCTTACAGCCCATTTCAAGAAGCATGTCACGCTGTTCTTTTGTTTCAACGCCCTCTGTTATGGGGTGCATGTTGAGATTGTTTGCCATGTTGACCACACTGCTGAGGATGATCTTGGATTTGGCATAATCCGAAGTCTTTCCGAGGAATACCATGTCGAGTTTCAGCACATCCACAGGCATGTCTTTAAGCATGTTGAGAGAGGAATAGCCGCTTCCGAAATCATCCATTTCGATCGTGAATCCGAAGTCGCGCAGAGAAGAGATAGTTCTTATGTTCTCTGTGGGATTGTTCATGATAGCGGACTCGGTTATCTCGAGACGGAGCCTGGCCGGATCGATACCGTATTTTTTTACAAGTGAAGTGATCACATCGTAAATATTCATGAAGTAGAAGTCTTTAGGTGAGATGTTGATGGAAAGGTTCATCTTTTCTCTGCCGGAGCCTTCTGATGACCAGCGTGAAAGTATGGAACAGGCTGATTCCCACATGCAGCGGTCAATGCTTGCTATGAGCCCGTTTTTTTCAAATACGGGTATGAATTTTCCTGGCGGGATAAGCCCTTCGGTCTTGTGATTCCACCTGACAAGTATTTCTCCACCTTCAAGCTCGCCTTTTGAATTGTACTGCGGCTGAATGAAAGGAACGATCTGACCTTCTTCTATAGCTGCGGGAAGTTCGTTGGTGATGCGCTGTTCCCATATCTTGTCGTCGCGAAGCTTGTCATCGTATATGGCAAGACGGCGGCCGAGCTCATTCTTGATGCTTCCGATAGCGAGCAGGGCACGGTCGACCATTACGGCAGTCTCTGTATCTTCGCCCGGAGTCATTTCATAGATTCCGACATGCACTATGACCGGCTGGTTGATGCTTGCATCCTGCACCGGAATGCGTGTCAGCATGTCCTCGAGTCC
This sequence comes from Saccharofermentans sp., assembly GCA_024682215.1. Taxonomy (GTDB): domain Bacteria; phylum Bacillota; class Clostridia; order Saccharofermentanales; family Saccharofermentanaceae; genus Saccharofermentans. The sequence continues at coordinate 11,362 of JAIKZM010000198.1, forward strand.
TTGGGTGTCCAGATCTTCCATGCGTGTGAAAGAAGCAAAGATATCACTGCCCCAGCGGCAGTAAACAGAGTCTTTGTGAGCCGTTTCTTCTATAAGACGTGCGATATTTATCAGGGTCCTGTCAGCTGATTCGCGTCCGAACACATCATTTACGAGCTTAAAGTCATTAATGTCGGAAACTATCATGCAGTAAGGCTTTTCAGGGTTCTTCTTCCTGAGTTCATTGACTTCTTCTATGAATGTGTTGCGGTTATAAAGACCTGTAAGGTCGTCATGCCTTGCGAGATATCTGCGTCTTTCGTCGAGCCTTACTTCAGAAGTGCAGTCATGTATGCTGAAGAACGATCCGATGTCCATTTTCCTGGAGTCTTTCATCTGGCGGTGGTTGATCTTCAGATATCTGGTATTGCCGTAAGCGTCTTTGTATTTGGCTGGTATCTCAAAGTTTGCGTGGATGTCGGCTCCGCCCATTATGTCAATGAGCCTGTCGGTGCATTTGTCAGGATCGTGTCCTTCGATTTCAAGTATGTTGAAGGCCTGCTCGTTGGCATAAAGCGCATTTGCGTTCGCATCGTAGAAGATTATTCCGTCATTGTGGTTTTCCACGACTGCATTGGTAAGCCTGGGACGGATAAAGATGGGCTTGTATAAGAACAGCAGGTAAAAACTCATCATTCCGTAAATGATGTAACCGACAATGATCATGTCGACCGGATTGTCGGAGAACATGAAATATGCTTCGAAAAGTATGCAGACGACCAGGCTGATTATAAGGAAAATGTATTTTTCATGATATGCGGAAGATATCTTGGTGCACTTGACTACGAGAGCCATGATCATTATCGAGAATATAAGCGCCGTGATCAGGAACCCCATGTATCTGCCCCAGTGGGAGACTATGTCATAGTACCTGTAACCGTCAGAAAAGGCGGTTTCCTTAAGTTCGAAAACATGGTGAAATACGGGGTTTAAGCAAACGGAAACCGAGTAAAGAGTAAACAGGGCAAGGACCACATACTGGATAGGAGTGTTCCTGTATTTGAATTCACAGTAGTCCATGACAAAAGCTGCCATGTTGAAACTTAAAAGCCCTATTCCGAGGAGCATGATGGTGTAGCCTGAATGGGAAAGATTTTTATCTTCAGTGAACAGTGCTATGTAGTTTCCTAAAAGAGGAAAGGTCATGAAAAGGAAGACCAGGCGAAGGCCTGATGCTGCACGTCCGGGATGCTTTCTTCTCTGGATCTCGGTCGCAATGAGGCAAAAAAGCAGCATAACGCTGAAGATTATGAGCATTATGACTGATGTAGACTTCATAACATTACCTCATGTGCGGTGCGAAGGCAGTCTTTTTTCTTATTTTACCACATAGGTGTTGTTTGACTTTTGGTAAAAAGCCCTATTTACAGGCTTTGCGGGATGTCAAAATGACGAAGATATAGTAAACACTATATGTTGAGGGACATGGCCAAGAATTTTGGAAAAATTACTACAGATTGTAGGAACAAATTTTCGAATTTCTATTGATTTTAATTCCCGTAGTGGTATATTGAACTCAAAACTTCAGAAAGGAGCTTATCATTTCGTAACTGTCGGTTAAGGGGAACGTCTGGTCGTATTTTTGTTGTTAGTTTATTTGACGTTCCTGAAGAGTTTAGTTTTTAGGTAGAAAGTAGTTAACAGTTTACTTCTGTAAGGATAGCTCCGGTAAGGTGAGGCACATGCTGCAGTCAGCAGTATGACATCCGTACAACTGAATACAGTCCAAATCAAGGGCAGATGATGCCCCCGTCTTATTAACCGCTGTTTGCGACCAAGCTTACGGCGTGCGGTAAAGAACCCGCTTTGTACTGTTACAGCCGGCTGTTTTTGCAGAAATGATGAAAGGAAGTAGCTATGCGATTATTTAATTGTACTGTTAAAGATTTAGCATTCCGCGGTAAGGCTATTGAGGATCTTACTTCATCGATGGCTGCAAACGGTTATCAGGATGCAAGAGCAGATTACATGATCATAAAGGGTCATTGGAATGATGCGCTCAACTGTGCCTCGATGAAGACCGGCAGCGAGAAAGCCAGGATAGCGCTGCGTTATCTTTCCGGAAACATTACAATAGACAGGATCTCAGATCTCGAGTTCTATAACAGCCGCACTGTAAGAAGATATATCCGTGAGTTCTGTGAATGCGTCAGGAACTACTATCTGGAGCGGTTCGACATTTCGCTTGCCGATTATTGCTAAGGGGGGATTAACATGAACAAGGTTTTTAATGATTCTTTTTGGAAGGCTGTCTCCGATACTGCTGCCGTTCACGGATTGATCGAAGCTTCAGTTGTCGTATACTGCCGTGTTCACGGCATGTCCATAAGCGAATGCTGCTCTGTCGTAGGCCTCGGCGCAAAGCGCGTAAAGGCTGTCCTCAGCGAATTTGACCGCTACAGTGCAACAATTATACCGGTCATTGGCGCAGACAGGCTGAGCGCCTGATATTTGTTCGTTTTCTGCTTCTCCGGCAAACTTTCTCCGTGTGTTTGCCGGGGAAGCGTTCTTTTTGGTGCTCCCGTTAAATGCACCATTATTGGGACATGTTTCAGGGGACTGCCTGTATATAATTAAATCGATAAACCATAAAAAGGGGATTTGACATGGAATTAGTGATCCTTATCGTAAGCATAATTACCCTGATCGTCAGCATTGTTGTATGCATCATTGCCATCACACTTAGCTCAAAGAGCAAGGTCGATTATTCGGATGTGGTTACCGATGCTCTTGAGAAACGCATTTCCACAATGGAACATAATCTGACTGATGTAGAGAATGACCAGCAGGAACGCACCAGGAAGCATAATGAGGAAATGAACGGTGCGATGCGTGAGGTCAATAAGCATGGGCTTGAGACCATCAATAACACTTTGGAAGGCAACAATAAGCTCCTTAATTCCAATTTCGAAAGTATCAGCAAGGCACTCGACATGCGCCTCAATAATCAGACTGAGACACAGGACAAGAATTTCAAACTCCTGCGTGAAGAGAATACCAAGCAGATCGACAGCATCCGCGAATTGAATAAAAAAGAGTTCGAGACGATGAATAATGCCATGAATGCTGCCATGAAAGAGGACAGAGACAGTAACAAGACGATGCTTGAAGGCAACCAGAAGTATCTGGCAACAAGCCTTGATACGATAAATAAGACTCTCGAGAACCGTCTTAAGACAATGACCGAGACTCAGGACAAAAACTTTAATCTGCTCCGTGAAGAGAATAACAGGCAGATCGATAAGATCCGTGAGACCGTCAGCGAGAAACTTGATAAGACGCTCAATGAACAGTTTGAGAAGAGCTTCAAAGGCGTCCTTACCCAGATGACAGAACTTCAGAAGAGCATGGGTGAACTGAAAGGCATCTCCACACAGGTTGGAAGCCTGGAGAAGACTCTTAACGGCGTAAAGACGCGCGGCATCATGGGTGAGATCCAGCTTAAGCAGATAATCGCAGACGTTCTCACTCCGCAGCAGTATGATACTGAAGTCGCGACCAAGCCTAATTCAAGTGACCATGTAGAGATTGCCATTAAGCTCCCGGAAAGAGAAGGAAACGGCTTCTTCTATCTGCCGGTCGATTCAAAGTGCCATCTGGATTGCTATGAGACGCTGCTCGAAGCTTATGACAGCGGCAACAAAGATGCCATTACCAAGGCAAAGAAAGCATTTGCAGATGCTATCAGGGCAGATGCAAAGACAATAAGGGAGAAGTATATAAGCGTTCCTGATACCACTCCTTATGCGATCCTTTTTGTTCCGTTTGAAGGAATGTATTCGGAGATCGTCAACCTTAATCTCCTTGATGAACTTAACCAGCTTCAGATCACTATCGCAGGACCTTATACGCTGCTTGCCATCCTCAGCACCGTGACAAATTATTATCAGGCATTAGCCATTGAGAAGAAGTCTCATGAGATCGAGATCACTCTCGGAAAGGTTAAGACTGAGTTTAAGAAGTATGATGAAGCTCTTGTTAAGGTCAGGAACAGTCTGGAATCTGCGACCAACAATCTTGAGAAGCTTCAGACGACAAGGACCAATGCGGTCAACAGGGCTTTGCGCAGCGTGGTCGAACTTGATGAAGGATTGCTGCCGGCAGAGACGGAAGATGATGAGAATGAATGACGCAGTCATGTTGTTCCACTGTGCTATAATCTTCTAAAACGCTGTCCGGGAGGATACTTTTATGAACATAAGCTTTGACAGGATCCCTGTCACTTTGGATGAATTGAAGGCTCTTCCTGAAGCAAGCCTCAAGGAACCCGAGTATGGAGCTGCTTTGTTCGTAGCGGCGATGATGAATTATAAGGCTGATCCTGCTACCGCTGTTTCGATGCTTGAGTTCTTAAAAGGTCCGGCAGGTGTTTCCGAATATGAGAAACAGTTTATCAGGGACAGACTGAGTGACGGCAAGGAGTATGTTGTCAGATCCTATCTTGCCGGTACTTCTCCTGAGAATAACTACACGCCGTCTGTACCTTACGTTGTATCACCCGAGAAGGATGCTGCTTCCGAGGATAATGGAAGAATAAGGGTTTTCATGAGATCATCCGGTGCTGATTCACCCAGGATGATCAGGATGAGGCTCAAGGCATCCACGGGCGAGTGGTTTATTGAAGAAGAGATGATCCTGTCTGACATCAGGATACCGAAAGCAATGGATCCGTGGGCATAATGAAACAGGAAAGAAAATATCCGAAAGCATCTATAACATCCAAGGCTGCTGCAGGCCTTAAGAATGGTCATCCCTGGGTTTACGGGGATGAAGTCAAATCAATTGAAGGCAACCCTGAAGACGGCTGCCTCATTGATTGCTTCGAAGGCAACAGCTGGCAGGGAACCGGTTTTTATAACTCCGAATCCAAGATACGTATAAGGATCATATCAAGAAATGCGAATGATCAATTTGATTATGCGTTTTGGAAAAGACGCATCAGTTACAGCATCCGCTACCGTAAAGAGATCCTTCCTGAACAGGATTTCAGATGCTGCAGGCTGGTTCACGGAGAATCTGATTTTATTCCGGGACTTACCATTGACCGTTATGAGGATATCCTTTCGGTCCAGACGGCATGCCTCGGTGTAGAACTCATAAAAGAAGATATCTACCGGGCACTTAAAGAGAGTCTTGAAGAAGCCGGCGTTCAAATCAGCGGGATATATGAGAGAAATGATCTCGCATTAAGGGAAAAAGAAGGCCTTTCAATGGGGAAAGGCTGGTACCGCGGTTTTGGAAGCGTCCCCGAATCTGCAGTTACCGAGATCACCGAAAACGGCATCAAGTATCTTGTTGATGTCGCAGAGGGACAGAAGACGGGCTTTTTCCTTGATCAGAAATACAACAGGGCAGCTGCCGCAAAACTTGCTACTGGAAGAAATGTCCTGGATTGCTTTACGCATACAGGCTCTTTCGGACTTAACTGTGCGTTGGCCGGAGCTTCTCACGTTACCAGCGTTGATATTTCACAACAGGCCGTCGATATGGCACGCAGCAATGCGGTAAGAAACGGCCTTGATCCTAAGATGGATTTTGTGTGCGCCGATGTCTTTGATCTGCTCACCGGAATGGCTGAAAGGAAAGATCATTCTTTTGATTATATTATCCTTGACCCTCCGGCATTCACGAAATCAAGACAGACCATTGAAGCGGCGGGCAGGGGATATAAAGAGATCAATCTGAGGGCAATGAAGGTCCTTCCGAGAGGCGGTTATCTTACGACCTGTTCCTGTTCGCATTTTATGACCGATGATCTGTTCAGAAAGATGCTTGTTTCTGCTGCCAGGGATGCTTCTGTCTCTTTGAGACTGGTCGAGGCAAGAGGACAGGCTCCGGATCATCCGGTACTGATGAGCGTTCCGGAGACCCAGTATCTCAAGTGTTATATCTTCCAGGTCGTCTGAGATCAGGTTTTGGATTTGAGCTTATAGAGACAGAATCTGTCTGTTGCAAGTTTCCCTGAGAAATCACAGACAGGTGTGTCTTCAACACGGTAAAGCTCGTATTTGTCCCATTTATAAGAATCGTCGTAGCAGACGATGTAATCGTAGTACCCTTCGTTAATGAGTCTGTTTTGTTCATTGAGGATCTCGGGCCAGTCTTTTTCGATGTTCAGAAAACAGAAGAAACGGTTGGAAGGAACGATGCCCGCAGCCGTGTAGAAACCTGCGTCCATTATGTCGAAAGTGAGTATCTTCGGATTCTCTGTCTTATTTATCTCCTCTGCAAACTTGAACTGCGGGATATCTTTTGCCGGTTTAAGGATCAGATAGTTGTTCTTGCTGAGAATGAGCATTACAGAAACCGTGACTGCACAGACTGCTCCAATGAAAATGGAAATGAGCCTTTGGTTATCTTTGAGCTTTGTCTCGAGGAAGTTTACCGCCCTTACAAACATGAACAGTATAAATGGCAAATAGAACATGAATATCAGTACATAGTAGTAAATATAGTAAGGACGGGGGAATGTTGCCATAGCCGTGATCACGAAAGTCACTGCGAAAAGGACGACAGCCCTGAGCCTGTATTTGCGTACGAAAACCAGGCTTCCTGCGATCATGAGAATGAGCAGTATGCCGATGGTAATGTATTCTGTTCCGAGCCTGTACAAGACCATGAACGGAATTGCGAAGCTCTTGATAACCGGTATTGAAAGGATGCCTGTTTTGTATGAACCGGCATTATAAAGGAACATGTTGTTATAGAAATATGCGTTGAACATGTCTCCGAGAGCTTTGTTGATCCCGAAATACAATAAGACGGGAAGCGTTGCAACCGCAGCTCCGGCAATGAAAAGACCGATGAGTGAGAATAGTTTCCTGAACTCGCGGTAAATGACCGAATAAACGATGATGAGCAGGCAGTATGCTCCGATAAAAGCGGTAAAGGTATATTTTGTCCAAATCAGGAGCCCCGCGATGATACCGCAGATGAAAGCTTCCTTGAGTTCGGGGAGATTGTATTCAGTTGTCATCGCTTTGAGCGCATAGAACAATACGATGCTCAAAAGCGGGAAGCAGAGTTCTTCGGCACTGTCACCGAAGTTGAATAACCGCATCGTGTAAATGACAGATAAAAACAGAGGTACAAGACCGATCGATACTTTCGAAGGTTTAACGAAGAGTTTGACGGATTTCCATGAATAAACGGCGAAAATGCTTGCCATTACGGATTCAAGTATCCAAACGCCCGTGAAGCTCCTGCCCGGAACAAGAGCGCACAATGCGTGTACGAGGTATAGGACAGGGCCTTTTTGCTCATACAGATCGCGGTAGGGCACGAGCCCTTTCAGAATTCCGCGGCCCATTGTAAGAAAACAGTTGGCATCGTCCCACGGATTAAGCGGGAACAGCGGAGAGCATGTGGAAGCAATGGTAATTATCAGAACGGCAGACAATATCAGAAAAGAGCATTCTTTCTTTGAAAGCTTGCTCTTTTCTGTCAGTTCTTTATTCTGCATGGAATCCCGGCCTTCGTTGATTATGCGTTAGCCATCCAGAGGCCGTGGAGGTTGCAGTATTCATATGCGGCGATGACTTTCTCGTCAGAGCCGATCGTAAATACGGCAACAGGGTCAGAACCCGGCTTGAGCTGCCTGATGACGGCGCCCTTATCGGTTTCAAGTGCTACGAATGTAATGTAGTGGGCATCCATCATGGGATGAGCGACTTCACCGACAGTTACGGTTACTGTCTGGCCGTCAACAGAGATGACCGGAACGTGCTTCTCGCCGGCTGCATCAGTAGTATTGGGGATGAGTTCTTCGAGGACACCGCCTTGGCACTCGGCCTCGAAAAGCTTTGTTACAACAGTTCCGCACTTTCCTTTATAAAACTTCATGGCAGAATCCTCCTGAAAATTATTAAGTAGATTCATTATACCATTTATAAGGTCAAAGCACTTTTTGAGAATGAATGAAAATCATTATCGGCGAAATATAAACAAACGAGACGAATTTTTAATGGAATTATCACTTGCACAAGAATAATTTACCTTTTGCGCAGTGTGTGGAACTTATGGAGAGGGATGGACTTCTGTATAATCTCATTGGAGACAGGAAATCTCCTTCAAAATCTAAAAAAGGCGGTAATGGGTATGGCTAACATTTTCGATTTCAAGGGAAGAGTGGCAGTTATCACAGGATGCTCCACAGGACTCGGTGTTCAGATGGCAAAAGCTCTGGCAGGTCAGGGATGCGATATTGTAGCGATCGCCCGCCGTCAGAATCTTATCGATGAGGTTGCAGCTGATATCGAGAAGACATATGGAGTAAAGACACTCGCAGTTAAGTGCGACATCACTGATACAGCTGCAGTTGAAGCAGCAGTTGATGAGATCCTCGCAAAGATGGGCAGGATCGACATCCTCGTAAACAATGCAGGCACCGGCGCAGTTGCTCCCGCAGAAGACATCACTGACGAGCAGTTCGACAATGAGATCAACATCGACCTCTTCGGTACATTCAGACTTGCACGTTCCGTTGCAAAGAAATACATGATCCCCAACAAGTTCGGACGCATCATCAACATTGCTTCCATGTATGGTCTCGTAGGCAACAAGGTAGCACCGGCTTCTCCTTATCACGCAGCTAAGGGCGGCGTTGTAAACCTTACAAGAGCTCTCGCTTCCGAGTGGGGTAAGTACGGCATAACCGTAAACTCTATCTGCCCCGGCTATTTCTACAGTCCTCTTACAAAGGAGACACTCGATTCCGAGTTTTTCCAGGCTAATGCAAGGACCATGATCCCTCTTGAGAGATACGGAAACGAAGGTGAGCTTGATACAGCTATCTGCTTCCTCGCATCTCCCGCAACGACATACGTAACAGGCGTTAATCTCCCTGTTGACGGCGGATACACCGCAATGTAATAAGGTAAAAATAGTTTTTAGGCCTCTTCTTTTATGAAGAGGCCTTTTTTGTTAATATATCTCCATGTCTGAAATTAAAAAGAAGAACAAGATGGAATACAGCATCCGCATGCTCAAGCGCGATGCCAGAGGCAGTCTGAAGCGTCACTATCTGTTTTTTGTAGTGGCCTGCCTTCTCGCAGTGTTTATGGATGCGGAGTTCATCACCTCTGACTATCTGATCAACATGCGTTCGAAGTTCTTCGATATATTCTCAAATTCTTCCATTCAAATTAACGTTGATCCCGAGACAGAAGAAAAGATAAAGGAAGGCGTTAAGGCACTGGATGACGATGCCGACATATTCCGCGATAATGTCCGTAATCAGCTTGAGACTGCAAATCAGAAGATTACGAGCCCTGAAGGTTCAATGGTCTTCGGAAGGACCAAGGGGGTCTTAAACCAGATAATCGATTTTGTTGCCGGTGACACGTTCTTTTCCCATATGTATTCAACCGTTTCGAGCATAATGGGTGATCCGCGCGCCGCCAATATTGCGATCATATCATTGCTGGCAGTTGTTTCGTTTACTTACTGGCTGTTTGTACGAAATCTTTTCGTTGCCGTGATCAGAAGGATATTCCTGGAAGGAAGGATCTATAAGAAGGTCCCTGTTTCACGTTATCTTTTCTTCATACGCATGAAGAGGTGGAGAAGATCTGCCATTACCATGGGACTATTGTGGATAATCGAGTTCCTGTCGTCGTTTACCATTGTTCTATATCCGGTCGTAAGATTCGGATTTTTCCTCGTGCCTTATATCATTGCCGAAAACCCTGACATCAAGACCAGTGATGCGCTTAAGCTTTCGTGGAGGATGATGAGAGGCAACAAATGGACACTGTTTAAGATAATCATCAGCATATTGGGCTGGAACATATTGAATGTCTTTACTCTCGGAGTGTTCGGCATTCTTTATACCAACCCTTATAAGATCTGCATCTATTCCGAGTTCTATGCTAGGGTCAGGGAAGCCGCCAGGCAGAATGAGATCGAGGGAGTGGAACAGCTCAATGACATCTATCTGTTTGCCAAGGCAGACAACAACTCGCTCATGGATGCTTATAAGGACGTAATGGATGAGCTTGCTGCCGGTAAGTATTCCTTAGACGGTCTCAAAGGCAGGAACAAGTTCATAGCTGATCATTTCGGTGTCGTTCTCTGGAATACCAAGGATGAAATGGCGTATGAGGCTAACGAAGAACGCCGTGTGAAGCTCCTTGCTTATAAGAATGAAGCGGAAGGAGAGAGCTATCCTTCAAGACTTTCGCCGATACCTGAACAGAGGAAGCTCAAGTCTCTGGCGCATATCCATTACATGCGTCACTATTCCTTGCCTTCGCTTGCGGCATTGTTCTTTATCTTTGCAATGTTCGGCTGGGTATGGGAGCTGTTCTTCTACTATGTTCAGCAGGGCAAGATAATCAACCGCGGCGTGCTTCACGGACCGTGGCTGCCGATATACGGCGTCGGCGGACTGATCGTGTTGATATTCCTGTTTGTCTTAAGACGCAGGCCGGTCCTGCATCTTATCGCGACCGTAATCTTATGCGGTGTGGTTGAGTATTTCGGCGGCTGGGCACTCGAAATGATCTTCGACAAGAAGTGGTGGGATTATTCCGGCTACTTCCTTAACATCGACGGAAGAGTATGTGCGGAAGGACTTTTCGTTTTCGGCGCCGCAGGAATGGCGTTCATATATGTTCTTGCACCGCTCCTCGATAACATGATCCGAAAAGCGCAGCAGAAGATACTGATCCCCATTGAGGCCGTTCTTCTTGTTGGCTTTATTATCGATGTCATATATTCTGCTTTTGTCCCGAATACCGGAGACGGAATAACGGGTAATTTCGACAAAGGCGATTCTGTACCGCAGGTTACGGTGGAATCTACGGTTGAGAGTTCTAAATAAACTAAGTTAAACAATCAAGGGGTGATCAATATGAAAAAATTTGTGAGCACAGCTGTTATTGTGCTGATGATTATCAGTTTGCTCGGCGTTTCTTCCTGTTCGAGGATCAAAGAGAAACTGTTTCCGGGTCAGGAAGAAACATATACGCTGCCGGAGGAGGAAACGGGACCCGTTACGATACCGGAAAAAGGATGTTCTATTGAATATCCGAAACGCAGACCGTATGAATATGAAATGGATCTTACTCTTGATACAGAGGCGAATACGGTCGGCGGCCATGTTGTCATCAAATTCTATAATGATTCATCCGATACATGGAAGGAACTCTGCCTGAGGGATTATCCGTCGCTTTTCGATAAAGCTGACGTATATGCGAAACAGTCAAAATCCGGCGGCGGCATTACAGAGATCATTAACGTGAAAGACAGCCGTACAGGTGATCTTAAGTTCAGAAGAGAAGACGGTGATGCTTCTGTTATCTGGCTGAATCTTGATAAGGAACTTGATCCCGGTAAGTTCATGACGCTCTCGTATGATTTCAAGACGATGATACCCGATAATGCCGACAGGTTTGGTTTTTCCAATGATATATACAACGTAACCAATTTCTATCCGATACTTGCCGAATATGTTGACGGTGAGTGGTCTCACGCAGGATACATCACAGTCGGAGAATGCTTTTATTCTGAAATATCCG
>JAIKZM010000224.1 GCA_024682215.1 Saccharofermentans sp.
CTATGTCCGTTCCGAGATAAAGGAAACCATCTGCTATGGCATATACGACAGTGCCGGCAATTCCGGCAAAAGCCATCTTTCTGTTACTTGATACCATAGATCAGACCTGCATCCTTGATCATCCAGGGCGCAGTTACGAACCCCGGAACAAAATCATTTTTCTCGATGCTCTTGATGTAGTGGATCTCACTTACGGTGCCGGTTTTCTTGAGCTCATATATGAACTCATTCATGTCACCGTACAATGCTTTTTGTCCGAACATATCCTGGAAGGCAAAAGAGCCTCCTTTCTTGACCACACGGAGAGCTTCTTTTACGACCTCCCTCTTGTCGGTAACGGATTGCACTTCGTGGAAAACAAAATTGCTCACTGCGCCGTCAAACGTCTCATCAGAGAACTCTAGTCTTGCGGCATCACCCTTTTGAAATGACACCCTGTCGGCAACGCCTTCAGCAATTGCGTTTTTCTCGCACTGTTCTTTGGCATAGCTCCATTCCTTTCCCCAGAAATCAATGCCTTTGACACTTACCTTGGGAAATGTTTTCGCAACTCTGTTAGTAAGAGCGGCCGCACCGCATCCGATATCGATGATGATGCCTTCCCTGTTCTTTTCCCACATAAAATGGTCTACAAGGAACTGGTGAATGGCTCCCATCACTCCGCCGCCGTTAAAGTCGAAAAGATGCCTGCAGATCTGCATATAAACTGTCATGCAAAGTGCGGCTGCCGTGATAACGACGCAAATGATCCCGGGGATCTTCGTCTTCAGAAATATCAGCAGAACGGCAGTGATTGCCGCAAAACCTGCGGTCATCCCCCACAGCATGCCCATCATTGCAGCAGGAACCCAGTTCCCGTAATCAGCTTTTTTGTTCATTGTCATAATCTCACCTTCCCGTCTTTTATACCGGCTTTCTTGCCACGCTGTGCAGTCTGCAGAATCCCCTCTTCTCGAAAAGCTCCATCTTAAGGCCTGCGTTCCTGCAAAGTGTATCCACGTCCTTTTTGCCGTAGATGCGCACGTCTCCGTGACCCGTGAGATTTATCAGCGGGATCTCTATGTGATTGCAGAACCACCTTACTACACCGCTGCTCATCGTCATGTCACGCAGGATCAGCCTTCCGCCCGGCTTCAATACTCTGTAAACGCTGTTGAAGAAATCCTGCACGTTCGGATAGTGGTGAAAGCTCTGACAACAGATTATCGCGTCAAAGGAATTCTCTTCGAAAGGAAGATTCTCGCAGTCACCCACAATGAATTCTGCGCCCGGGATATGCTTCGCTTTTGCAGCTTCGATCATGCCGGGTGTCAGGTCTATTCCCGTGTAGTGCTTTTCGGGATACTTGTCGTAAAGCAGGGAGATCATCGGCGCAGTGCCGCAGCCGCAGTCGAGGAGCGTATCAAACGGCTCCTTTTCGAGCTCTGCAAGCACGTCAGGATAATCCTTCTTACACATCTTGTACACGCCTGCCTTGTCGGTCTCATAGACCTTTGAAGCCTTCGTGAATTCCTTAACAGAAAGTTCCTTGTATTCTTTGTCGTTCATCTGTCGATCTCCATGAATTCATCTATCGCTTTGAGCACAGGGACTGCGAACTTCTTTTCTCCGAAAAGCCACTGCTCGTGCTGCATGTCAAACTCCCTGATATCGGGGTTCTTGAAATACTTCAGATAGCGCTTTTTGTACTTTTCGCCCATCTTGTTTGCATAAATGAAATGCGCGGTCGTACCTTTGACGTCGATGCCGTCCTTGAGGTGCGTCAGAAGGTCGGTGTAATACTCGTTCTTTATCGACTTAACGTCGAACTTCGAAAAGGCAGCGATGAAGGAATCTGCGACCTCTTCGCTCATCTCGAAAGCATCCATCATCATCTTCTTTGTCTTCTGCTTTTTCTTCTCGCTCTTGGTAACACCCGTAAGGAGAGGAGTTACCAGCATCGACTGTAGCTTGGCTGATACGATGCCGCTCTGGTCCAGGTCAGAACTTCCGAAAATGCCGTGATCGACGTGCACGTTTTCGCGCTGGATCAGCTGGCCGACGAAGGTGCCTCCGAGCGACGAGCCGAGCGCGCCGTCGAGCCTTCCGCCGTAGTTGTCTTTGATGTATTTTTCGATCTTTTCAGTGACGGTGATCACGTCCGGAAAGATCGAGCCGGTGCTGTCAAAACCGTCGTAATTGACGCAGATCAGGCAGTACTTTTGTGCAAGGTCATCGACGACACTTCCGAAGTTCGACTGCCAGTCGCAGCACGTTCCGGGCAGGAGCATCAAGGTCTTGCCCTGCATGTTCCCCATCTCTTCAAAAGTCATCCGAATAACCCCCTCTTAACGTAAGGCTCCGACTCGCCGCCAAGGAAGTCATAGCCCGTCTCTTTTATTGCTGCTTCAAGCGCCGCGATGTCGGCCTTGTCTTCTGTTAAAAAGGTTGCTTCCTTTTTCGAGCGGGAGGCCTTGACCTTTTTTGCGGAAGGAACAGCCTTCCTTACCGCGTCGCACACATGCGCCTCGCACATGCCGCACATCATGCCATCGATCTTCAGTGTCGTCTTATACATAATTACTCCCTGTTCTTAAGCACTATGGCCGGGTTGATCTTTTTGAGCTTTCCGGTGAGGACCGCGTTTATCACGAGATAAAGTCCGATGATGACCAGGAAGATCGCGACGTAAAGCTCAGGCGGATACGACGGGCTGATGCCCACGCCGACGTTGCTTACGAGGTATCTCGGCTAGATGTAGTCCATGATGAGCTTGCACAGCGGGATGACGATCAGTGCGCCGATCACGACCGTGAAGAAGTTGCCGTCGAGGTACATCTTCCTGACTTCTTTATTCCTGAATCCGAAGATCTTCACGAGCGAAATGTTGAATGTCGAGCGGTCGATCATCATCTTGACCATCAGGTACATTACGACCGTAAAGATGACCGCCGATGCAGTGGACATTACCGTTATCATCGGGCCCATCATGTCGACGTAGATGCCGGCCGACTTTTCGATGTCGCTCTTCGTGACCGTGGAATAAAGCCTTCCGCTGTCGATGTCGAGCGCATGGTCCGAGAAGACGACGTTGAAATACTTGTCATCCTTTCCGAAAAGATCGCGGCACCTGCCGATGTCCATGAACATCGCGAGCGACGCCGAATAATCTATTATCTTCGCGGCCCTGAAAGCGTACATCCTGCCGCCGTTTCCGTCCTTAACCGTGAACTCGTCGCCGGCCTTGATGTTGTACTTGACCGCAAAGGCCGAACTGATCACGACATCGGTATCGTTGTCAGGCAGATCGCCAGTATCGAAAAACGGATTGTCCTTCGTGATGCCAAACATCGTTACGTCGAACGTGTATCCGTAGATCTCCTTTCTGAGGCCCTCCGCAACGGCTTCATAGCCGCCCTCTGGAACCTCTTCCGTCGGATATTTGTAGCTGTACATGTAATCGTACTTGGTCTGGCTCACGTAGTAATCCTTGACCTTGCCGCAGTAAACCATCGTGTTGAGCGCCATCAGCGCGACCAGAAGACTCATGAACATTCCTAAGATGACCGTAAGTCCGGCCCTTAATTCCCTGATCATCTGCCTTAACCTGAACATGCTGATGAACTTCAAACCCTTGATCTTGAGGTCTTTTCCGCGCACCGCTTTCTGCTCGTTCTTAAGCAGCGACAGAGGCGTTTTCTTAAGCCTCTTTCTGATGACCAGAACGTTCACGATAAATGCCGTAACAGGTGGGATCACAAGTCCGTAGATCAGGATGAACGGCGTCACCTTGATCTTCACTTCAGGCATCGAATAGTAGCTTAAAGAATCCTGCAGCTGCGCAGGTATTCCGGCCGGCGTGAGCACCGCCAGCACCGTTCCGATGACGCCCGAAATGAACGATACCAAAACAGGCACCGCGACATAGCTCAGCATAAGCGTCCTTCTTTTCACGCCCATCGAATAGAGCGCGCCGATGACCGGGCTCTCCTGGTCGATCGTGTGCACGATGAATACCGAAATAACGTAAGCGAAAAGCATTACCAGCAGCACACCGAAAATGATGCTCGCCGTGTAAGTGATCTGAACGTCATCCGCCGCGGCATCGACCCTCGGGTTCTCCTTGCTGTTCATGAAGACCATCAGGTTTGATGTCTTGATGTCGAAAAACTCGTCAACGAACTTATTCGCCTCATCGGCAAACTCGTTCATGCCGTCCGAATATTCCTTTGCGCCGTCCGCCAACTCCTTTGCGCCGTCCTTTATGTCGACCGAGCCGTCGTAGAGCTTATCGATCCCCTCAGCGAGTTCGTTCGCGCCTTTCCTGAGCGCTGTCGTTCCCTTGTGAAGCGAGTTTGCACCGTTTCTCAAAGCCGCGCCGTTCTTGTCCAGAAGCTTCATTCCGCTGTAGAGTCTTTTCGTGCCGCCGTTAAGATTAACAACGCCCGAATTGACTCCGGACACGCCTTTCTGGATGTCCTTATAAACATTTGCAAGCTGTTTGGCAGGCCCTGCAAATTCCTTCGCAGTTCCCGAAACATACGGGTTCGGGTTCTTCGTTGCAGCTTCTGCGGTATCGGCATACGCATTGACCCCGTCGCCGTACTGCTTTGCGCCCTTGTCGAGAGCCTTCGTACCGCCTGCCAGCACTTTCGTTCCTTTCGAGAGCGAATTGGTTCCGCTTGCGACTTTGCTGACGCCGCCGGTGTACTCCTTCACGCCCTTCGCGAGTTCTCCCGCGCCCTTGTCGAGGTCTTTGATGCCCTTCTTTAAATCAGGTACCGCGTCCTTGAGTTCCTTCATGCCGTCGTTGTATTCCTTTGTTCCGTCGGCCAGTTCCTTCGCTCCGTCCTTGAGTTCTTTTGCGCCGTCCTTGAGCTTGTCAATGCCCTCAAGAAGATCGTCCTTCTTGCCGGTCATGCGCTCCCAGTATTCCTTGAAATACTCGTCATCGATGTCGCTGAGCTTGAACTCGATGTCTTCCAATGCTTTCTTGAGGTCCTTCTCGCTCATCTGGCTGCCCAGCATATAAGCGTAGTAGTATTCCTCCGAAGACAGCGAAGCACCCGACGCATAGAGCTTGTCGTATGCATCAGCCGTAACGAAGATCAGTCCGAAAGACTTGCTGTCCACGACAGAATCCGAAACCTTCTTGACCATGTTGTTGTAATCGGGCGCGGCTCCGATCCCGCTTACGGTGAATTCCCTGCCGCCGAGTTTGATCTTGCTCCCGGGCTTGATCTTGTTCTCTTCCGCAAAACGTCTTTCGATGACCGCCTCGTCGTCCTTTTCGGGCATCGTGCCCTCGACCAGACCTACCCTGTTGATGTTTTCCCTGACCTTGAAAGCCCTCAGCACCTTGCTGCCGCTGACCTCGTAATCCGCATAAAACATCTTCTCGAGCTTGACGCCCTTTTCCTCTATCTTCCTGACCTCATCGTCCCTGAGCGGAACAAAGACCGAGAACTCGCCGTCCTCGCGGCAATGCTCGGCGTTGCTCTTTTCGGTGCCGTCAATGACCGTCACCGATGCGCCCATAAGGCTTATGACGATGAACAGCGAAAATATTATCAATACTGACAGCGCCAGATATCTCGCCCAGCCGGCTTTGAGATCACGCAGCGCCCTTTTGAATAAGATCATTCCCATTTCAGAGGTCCTCCAGTTCAGCCGCCGGGACTTTCGTCTCGTTGTAGTAATCCTTGTGGATCTCGCCGTCCTTGAGATAGATGACGTGATCGACCATCTGCTTTATGGAATTGTTGTGCGTGACGATCAGCATCGTCGTGCCGTACTGCTTGTTTATCTTTTCGAGCAGGACCAGGATGTCCCTTGAAGTCTTGGAATCGAGTGCGCCCGTCGGCTCGTCGCACATGAGTACCTTGGGGTTTTTGACCAGCGCCCTCGCGATCGCACATCTCTGCTGCTGACCTCCCGAAAGCTGCGACGGGAACTTGTACTGATGCTCAGTCAGGCCGAGCACGTTGATGAGCTCATCGATCCCGAGCGGGTCCCTTGTCAGGTACTCGCACACCTGAATGTTCTCCCTGACCGTGAGGTTGGGCACCAGGTTATAGAACTGGAAGATGAAGCCCAGATTGTCTCTTCTGTAATCGGAAAGCTTTTCGCCTTTGAGGCCCCCGATCAGAGTTCCGTCAACGCTTACGCTTCCCGAATCAATGGTGTCCAAGCCTCCGATGCAGTTGAGCAGTGTCGACTTGCCCGAACCGGACGTTCCCTGGATTACGCACATCTCGCCTTTTTCTACCTTGATGCTGATCCCCTTGAGGACCTGCATGTAGCTGCCGCCCTCACCGTATGCCTTTTTCAAATCCTTTGTAACGATAAACATATAAACACTCCCTTATATTTTCAGTTATATTATTAGCCTCTGCTAACCGCCTGTGCATATGTTGTTTTTAACAATGTTTTCAATGCTTGCGGGTTGTTTAATGGTGAATTAGTTAACTGG
>JAIKZM010000037.1 GCA_024682215.1 Saccharofermentans sp.
GCAAACGTTACAGCCGGTGTGGATGCCGGCAGAGGAAAGATCTCCGATGCGCCGGGCTTTTCAGAGGCCATGAACAATGCCAAACAGGATGTGGCAAACGGCCGGGACAACAGATTTGAAAACAAAGCGCAGACTGAGACGGACAGAGACAGCACTAAAGCAACGCGGACTGTCGTGGAAAGTCCCAGGAACAAGGAGATCAAAAGCGAAGAGCCGGTCATAAAGGATCCCATCGCCAACGAAGAGGATATGAAGGAGCTTACCGAAGAAGTCGCCAAGGAAGTCGCAGCGATAGTAAACGCCATCAGCAGTATCCTTGAAGTGGACACGCAGGATATAATGACCGCAATGGAAGATCTCGGGATCACCGAGGTGGATCTTTTGGATCCGGTAAGCATCAAAGACCTGTGCATGGAGCTGACGGGAACAAGCGATTCGATATCACTTTTAACTGACGGAGATCTTTACGATAAGGTCAGCAGGATCGCAACAGCATCAGAGGACGCAGGAAATAAGATAATCGCCGATTTCGGCATGACAAAAGAAAATATCGAAGGCATATTTGATGATGAAACTTTTGAACAGGATGTCAAAAGCGCAATCGCAGATCTGACAGTCAAATCAGAGGCAGAGGATCTTCCGGAGGATATGAACCTTTCAGAGAACGTGAAGATCAACGATCAGATGCCAATTCAAGACACGGAAGTCGAAAATGAAGCGGTGACGGAACCCGCAGTAAATACAGAAAGAGCCGTAACAGCAGGCACGGAAGCACAGACTGTAACGGTAGAAGTTAACAGGGATACGGAAGTTGCACCCGAGCCCCTTGTCAGGGAGACGGTCAAAGAGGAGGATGAAGCAGCCAAACCTTTACCGGCCCGGCAGGCACAGCAGGCCCAGCAGAGCCAGCAGGCCCAGACAGGCAGCGTTACGGAAACCTTCAAGCCGATGGTAAAGAGCGAAAACAGCTCGATGACCGGGGAAGAAGAAGCTCCCCAGAACCTTATGAGGTTTGCAGAGAGCGAAACGGTAAACGCAGGCGTATCCCAGCAGGCAACGGTAGTTACGACTGAGGTCAACAACTTAGGAGAAGTGGTCGAAACGGTAAGGACTTACGCAAACACCGATGCAGACCGGATAATGAGCCAGGTGACGGAATCGATCAGAGTTAACTACACGGCCGATACGACATCAATGGAAATGCAGCTTCACCCCGCATCACTCGGTACGGTGAACATGCACATAGCTTCGACGGGCGGAGTGGTCACGGCCCACATAATGGTCGAGAACGAAGCAGTCAGGGCAGCCCTTGAAAGCCAGCTCATAACACTCCAGCAGACATTCGAGGAACAGGGCCAGAAAGTTGAAGCAGTCGAGGTTTCGGTCGCAAACTACGACCTGAACAGAGGCGGAAGCTCAGAGACCGGAGGAGACGGCAGAGACAGAGGGACATCGGGAACCGGAAGAGTAGGAGCAAGACGTCGTATCAATCTCAACGATCTTGACGAGGAAGGACTTGAAGAACTTTCCGAAGATGAAAAGCTTACAGCTGACATGATGGCAAGATCGGGCAACAGCGTGGATTACACAGCGTAGTACAAAGACCGCGGCCATACAGAGCAAAAAGCAGGTCGCGGATCAAAAGAAAGGAGACGGCATATGTCGACAGTAGCAAACATAGTAAACGGTGACATACAGAAAAACGGCGTTCCCGCTTCCGAAGCCAAGAAAACAGACAAGTCGGGCGATCTCGATAAGGAGGCTTTCCTTAATCTTCTGGTCACACAGATGAAATACCAGGATCCTCTTGAGCCGACAGACAATACCGAATATGTTTCACAGCTCGCAACATTCTCGGAGCTTGAGCAGATGACCAACCTTGTGGCATCCTCGGATCTGACCAGAGCTTCACAGCTTGTAGGACAGTATGTGACGATCAAGGAAGTCGATGAGACGACCATGGAAGAGACCCTCATCGGCGGCAAGGTTGATTACGTAACGGTTGAGAACGGCAAGGCATTCCTCAACATAGGAGACGGCAAGTATTCGATAGAAAAGCTCGACTCGGTCGTTGATGAGAAGTACCTGAACGCCTACAATCTGGCAAATGAGTTCACGGCAAGCCTGCACGAACTTCCGACACTGGCAAATCTCACAACGAGCTACAAGGATGTACTCGATAACCTTACCAAGATATACGACGATATGGATGATTACCAGAGGGGATTTTTAACACCCGCAACTCTCGCCGATTTTGATAAGTACAAAGAGAGAATGGAAGAGCTTCTCCACACTGAGGAAGCCTAGGAAACGAAAACGGTTGTTCCGATAAGAAGGAGATGAGTTTATGAAAGTATTAAACGGACAGTTCCCCTCTATCGAACAGGCAGCAAACGAATATCTCGAAAACAGACCGGGAAGCAGCGCTTTAACAGGCAACGAAAGATCTTTTGCCCAGGTCCTTGATGAAAAGAAGACCGAAAACCCGGCCCCCAAGTTTTCAAAACATGCAGCAAGCCGTTTGTCCGAGAGAAACATAGAACTTTCAGACAAACAGATAGACAGGCTCAGCGCAGGGATGCAGGCTGCAGGACAGAAGGGAATTAACGAAACACTGGTGATGGTCGACCAGCTGGCATTCATAGTAAATGTCAAAAATCAGACCGTGATAACCGCTCTTGACGGTAAGGAAAATGACGGAAGCGTCTTCACCAACATCGACGGAGCAGTGATAGCTTAGGAACAGTTAACGGGATCGGACCGCTAAGGAGATCCCACAAGGCCCCCGAATGACGGAAGGGGCA
>JAIKZM010000051.1 GCA_024682215.1 Saccharofermentans sp.
TATGTGCCTTCGCCAGCCTTTGTTCCGCCGGAGTTACCAACCATAACGTAGTTGATGAGCCAAGCAGGTCCGAAGAAGCAGAATGCAGGCTTGTTGTCCTTACCTTCCTGAGAAACGCCCTTCATGTCAGCGTACCAAGCAGGTGTCCAGTCCTGAGTCTCGTTGCTCCAACCCTTATCGAGGAGCTGCTTAGAGATATCGAAGAATGCCTGTCTTTCAGGAGCGATGTTGAGCTTGCCGTCAACGATCCAACCAGAAGAAGAGGAGTTCTCAACCATGTGCCAAACGTCACCGTCACCGGAAACGATAGGATAGCCCTTAGCCTTGAGCTTCTCAGCTGCCTTCCAGAATGTATCATAGTTACCGGAACCAGCGCCAACTTCCTTCTCAACAGTAGCTGCCTCATCAGATCCGAAAACTTCCTTAGCGATGGAAGCTCTGTAGATCATAGCACCACCGGTAGCCTGATATCCGAGAGCTACGAGAGCCTTATCGGAAGGTCTTGTACCGATTTCAACTGTGTACTGAGCGATCTCTGCATCCTTGAGGTCCTTATCGACATCAATTCCGAGATCCTTATAAGCAGCTGCGAACTGAGCTGCATCGCCCTGAGCATACTTAAGAACGAAAGCTGCCTCTGCTGCGTACAGATCAACTTCACCATTCTTGAGTGCTGCGTCGAGTGCAGGCTGGTAAGTACCGTTCGTTGTAGCGATGATTGTTACATCGATTGTGTACTTCTTACCGAAATCAGGGTTAAGAGAGATGTACTTCTTAGCCATGTTCGGAACTTCGTTTGTGAATGACCACATGTTGATGTGAACAGGGCCCTCACCGTAAGACTCCTTAACGGTTGTCTCTGTTGTGGTTGTCTCGCCACCTGCTGCAGCTGTTGTCTCTGCGGGCTTAGACTCACCAGACTTTGTCTCGCTGGAAGCTGAACCTGTAGGCTGAGCGGGCTGATTACAACCTGCCATTGCTGCTATCATAGCTACGGAGAGCAAGCTAGCAATAACTTTTTTCATAAGTTTTCCTCCTTGTGTGTTTTCGTTTTCTACTTATGGACATTCTTGTCCACACGTATCGTTATTTTATACAAACAAACCCTATCCGTCAAGTAATGTTTGCATAAAAACCACCATAAACGGTGCCTCGTGAGCTTCTCCCGAAAGTTATGTTTACAACTTTTCTATATATGTATATCTTTGTTATAATGTCATTCTGATTTATCTTTTAATCCACGTATATATTTGGGGGCTAAACATGACTTCATTTTTTGATAAAAGAAGTATCCCGATGAAGATACTTACGGCTTTATGCAACCTTATTCTCGTAAATATCTGTTTCATTATCGGCTGCATTCCGGTCTTTACCATCGGCGCTTCACTTACGGCTACGTATAAGATAACCATCAAGATCGCTGCAGGCGAGAACCCCTCTGTTTTCAGGGATTTCTTCAGCTGCTACAAAGAGAACTTCATCAGATCTACGGCGTTCTGGATAGTCTACTGCATTCTCGCCGCTTTCTTCGGATTTGAGATCTATATGGTCAGGACTATGCTTCCCAAGGAGTACCAGTGGTCCATGTACCCTGCATTCTTCTTCCTTTTTGCCATTTTCGCTTCGGCTTCTTATGCCTTCCCTCTTATCGCCTGGTTTGATGAGACCGTCAAGCAGACTATCAAGAATTCACTGCTCCTTGCGATCACCAACCTCCCTACCACGATTCTTTTCGCTGTAGTCACGGCAGGCGTCGCAGCCGCATGGCATTTCGAAATGATCATCACATTCAGTATCCTTATATTCATGGGCTTTGGAATAGTAGCACTCCTGTTCTCTTTCTTCCTGAAAAGGATCTTCGAAAAACACGGTGCAGTCATCACTTCAGACGAAGAAAATACAGGCTTATAAAAAGCGGGTTTCTCTGCTTCACAAGCCGCATTATATGATCGGACAAATAAAAAGAGGCTGTCTCAATCTCTGGGACAGCCTCTTTACATTATTGTATTTATTTATTAAAGGGCAGCTTTGATCTGATTGTAGATTCCCTCAGCGTCAAGCTGGAATTCCTTCATGAGCGCACCTGCAGGGCCGCTCTTTCCGAATCTGTCATAAACGCCGATCTTCTTGACCTTAACGGGATAATTCTCAGAAAGAACATCGCATACTGCGCTTCCCAGGCCTCCGATAACGGAGTGCTCCTCAACAGTAAATACTCTGTTGGTCTTCTTTGCGAACTCAAGGATAGTATCCTTGTCGATAGGCTTGACTGTGTGAACGTTTACAACTGCAGCGCTGATGCCGTCAGCTGCAAGCTTCTCTGCAGCGCCCATTGCTTCTGCTACGCAGACGCCGTTGGCGAAGATGACCATGTCTGTGCCGTCCTTGATAACAACAGCTTTGCCGACTTCGAACTTGTAGTCAGGTCTGTCGTTGATTACAGGTACTGCAGCTCTTCCGAATCTCATATAGAAAGGTCCCTCTGTCTCGGCAGCCGCCATGACCGCAGCCTTTGCCTCGATATCATCGGAAGGAACAATGACTGTCATTCCGGGGATCGTTCTCATAAGAGCAACGTCCTCCAAGCACTGGTGGGAAGCACCGTCTTCACCTACTGTAATGCCGGCATGTGTAGCGCCGATCTTAACGTTGAGATGAGGATAACCGATGGAGTTTCTTACCTGCTCAAAGTTTCTGCCTGCAGCGAACATTGCAAATGAAGAAACGAAAGGGATCTTGCCGCATGTGGAAAGACCTGCAGCTATGCCTGTCATGTTTGCTTCAGCGATTCCGCAGTCGATATGACGATCCGGGAATGCCTTCTTGAATGTGGAAGTCTTTGTTGCGCCTGCAAGGTCGGCATCAAGAACTACAACGTCGGGGTTCTTTTTACCGAGTTCTACAAGTGCGTTACCGTAACTTTCACGTGTAGCGATTTTTACTATATCTCCCATGATCATACCTCTGCTTCGTATTTTGCTAATTGCTCATCAAGCTCTTTCATAGCCTGCTCGTACTCTTCATCGGAAGGAGCCTTGCCGTGCCATCCTGCCTGATTCTCCATGTAGGAAACGCCCTTGCCCTTAGTGGTCTTCATGATGATCGCCGTAGGCATTCCCTTGCACTCTTTTGCCTTTGCGAAAGCGTCTCTGATCTGATCGAAATCGTGACCGTCGATGCAGATAACGTTGAAGTTAAATGCTTCGAGCTTCTTGTCGATCGGATAAGGTGAGCAAACGTCATCGATCTTACCGTCGATCTGAAGTCCGTTGTTATCGATGATAACTGTGAGGTTATCGATCTTCTTTGCGCCTGCAAACATGAATGCTTCCCAGATCTGGCCTTCCTGGATCTCACCGTCACCGGTAAGAGCATAGACTCTGTAAGAATCGCCGTTCAGCTTTGCTGCGAGAGCCATACCGACTGCAGTTGACACGCCCTGGCCGAGTGAGCCTGTGCTCATGTCAACGCCGGGAGTCTCAGTCATGCAGGGGTGACCCTGGAGATAAGAACCGAGCTTACGGAGAGTCTTGAGGTCTTCAACGGGAAAATAACCTCTGTTTGCGAGTGTGGAATAAAGACCGGGAGCCGTGTGACCCTTTGAGAGAACGAATCTGTCTCTGTCAGCCTTCTTGGGATCCTTGGGGTCGATATTCATTTCCTCGAAATAAAGATAAGTGAACATATCGGCAGCAGACAGTGATCCGCCCGGATGTCCGGACTTTGCGCTGTGAACTGCTTCAACGATTCCCTTGCGGACTTTTGTCGCTGTGATCTTGAGTTCTTTGTTAGTCATTTTGAATACCTTTTTCTTTTTGATTTATCTGATAGTCTTTTACATACGGAAGGGCTTGACCCTCAGATCAAGCCCAACCATACATATCCAACCTGTATCAGTTAAACGGAGCGTTAAATGGATTCTCTGTCGGGTATCTGTCGCCAGCGGGCTTGTTGTAGCCGATGTCGCAAGGGCAGATTCTACAGATACTTCCTTATCGAGAAGAACTTCCCTCATCATGGCGCAGTTGCATTCGGTCACTATGGAAAGGCTCTCTACAACCTCTTCACATACCTTGGAATCTGCCCTTGCGACATCGGCTACAACAAGCCCGCTGGTGACAGATACCCGACAGAGAATCCGTTTAACGCTCCGTTTAACTGATATAGGTTGGATATGTATGGTTGGGCTTGATCTTTGGGTCAAGCCCTTCCGTATGTAAAAGTCTTTCAGATAAATCTAAAAGAAAAAGGTATTCAAAATGACTAACAAAGAACTCAAGATCACAGCGACAAAAGTCCGCAAGGGAATCGTTGACGCAGTTCACAGTGCAAAGTCCGGACATCCGGGCGGATCACTTTCTGCTGCTGACATGTTCACCTATCTTTATTTCGAAGAAATGAATATCGATCCCAAGGATCCCAAGAAAGCTGACAGAGACAGATTCGTTCTCTCCAAGGGTCATACGGCACCGGGTCTTTATTCCACTCTCGCAAACAGAGGTTACTTCCCCGTTGAAGATCTCAAGACACTCCGTAAGCTCGGTTCTTACCTCCAGGGTCACCCCTGCATGACTGAGACTCCCGGCGTTGACATGAGCACAGGCTCACTCGGCCAGGGCGTTTCAACAGCAGTCGGCATGGCTCTCGCAGCAAAGCTCAACGGCGATTCCTACAGAGTTTATACTCTTACCGGTGACGGTGAGATCCAGGAAGGCCAGATCTGGGAAGCATTCATGTTTGCAGGCGCAAAGAAGATCGATAACCTCACGGTTATCATCGACAACAACGGTCTGCAGATCGACGGTAAGATCGACGATGTTTGCTCACCTTATCCGATCGACAAGAAGCTCGAAGCATTCAATTTCAACGTAATCTGCATCGACGGTCACGATTTCGACCAGATCAGAGACGCTTTCGCAAAGGCAAAAGAGTGCAAGGGTATGCCCACTGCGATCATCATGAAGACAACTAAGGGCAAGGGCGTTTCCTACATGGAGAATCAGGCAGGATGGCACGGCAAGGCTCCGAATGATGAGGAGTATGCACAGGCTATCAAGGAGCTTGATGAAAAGTTAGCAAAATACGAAGCAGAGGTATGATCATGGGAGATATAGTTAAAATCGCTACACGTGAGAGTTACGGAAATGCACTCGTAGAGCTCGGCCAGAAGAACCCCAACGTAGTCGTTCTCGATGCTGACCTCGCAGGCGCAACAAAGACTTCCACATTCAAGAAGGCATTCCCGGATCGTCATATCGACTGCGGAATCGCAGAAGCAAACATGACAGGCATCGCTGCTGGTCTTTCTACATGCGGCAAAATCCCGTTCGTTTCCTCATTCGCAATGTTTGCAGCAGGCAGAAACTTTGAGCAGGTTAGAAACTCCATCGGTTATCCGCACCTCAATGTTAAGATCGGCGCTACACATGCCGGTATCACGGTAGGTGAGGACGGTGCTTCCCACCAGTGCCTCGAGGACGTTGCTCTTATGAGAACGATCCCCGGAATGACAGTCATCGTTCCTTCAGATGACATCGAAGCAAAGGCTGCCGTTATGGCTGCTGCCGAGACAGAGGGACCTTTCTACATGAGATTCGGCAGAGCTGCCGTACCTGTAATCAACGACAGACCTGACTATAAGTTTGAAGTCGGCAAGGCAGTTGTTCTCAAGGATGGCACAGACATGGTCATCTTCGCTAACGGCGTCTGCGTAGCAGAAGCATTGGGCGCAGCTGAGAAACTTGCTGCTGACGGCATCAGCGCAGCAGTTGTAAACGTCCATACTGTTAAGCCCATCGACAAGGAGACGATCCTTGAGTTTGCCAAGAAGACGAACAGGGTATTCACTGTTGAAGAGCACTCTGTAATCGGCGGCCTCGGAAGCGCAGTATGCGATGTGCTCTCAGAGGAGTATCCGGTTAAGGTTACCAAGATCGGTGTCTATGACAGATTCGGAAAGAGCGGCCCTGCAGGCGCGCTCATGAAGGAATTCCAGCTTGATGCTGAAGGAATCTACAACCAGATCAAAGCAAAGATCTGATTTGGATAAACAGATTCATCAAAGAAATACCCCCGATGATTCGGGGGTATTTTTGTTAGCCTGTGATCTCTTCTTCGGGAGTTATTACCGCTCCGTGTTTCTCGAAGATTCTCTTAAGGAAGACAGAAAACAGGAGCGCTATTATTCCTATTCCCATAAAGATAAGAATACTGAAAGTGATGATCTGAGACGTGGGGTTTACGCACCAGGCAAAACCGACACCGAATGAAACTGCAGCAAAGAATATGGTTGTAGGGAGGTTGGTCAGGGCGAGAAGGAGAGAGTTTTTGATGATCTGCTTCACTGTTTCGTCAAACCAGCCGATAAGCGGAAAAGCATAGGAAGCTGAAGAGAAGATCGCAAAAAGGAAAAAGAAAGCAGGGTACATGGACCACTGGTACTGAGCGGGCAGAGCGGTCCTTACCATATAGATCTCAAAGCCGAAGAAAGCAGCGAGCAGACAGTAAACAATGAAAAAGCCCGTGGATTTTATAAAGTTATCCTTATAGCAACCGAAGAATTCGCGGAAGACAGAAGGATTCTCGCCGGCTGCTACTTTAATTGTAATCCTATATAAAGATGTAATAGAAGCTCCTATAGTAAAGATCGGTATACATCCGATGATGAAACAGAAGTTGACCAGCATCAGATTGCATGCTGCAGTTAGTATCTTCATTGGAATGCTTCTCTTATCGAAAAATGAACTCATCATTTGCCTCCGTTTTTCCAGTTGTCTAATATTCTGATGAATTATAACAAAGAATAATGTACATATAAACAAATTGTCGGTATTAGTCGAAAGTTGCTCGCAAACACTGAATATGGTGATTTTTATGCAACACTTACTTGACGAACAGGGTTTGTTTGTATAAAATAACCATACATGTGGACAAGAATGTCCATAAGTAGAAAACGAAAACACACAAGGAGGAAATTTTATGAAAAAAGTTATTGCTGGCTTGCTTTCCGTAGCAATGATCGCGGCAATGGCAGGTTGTAACAAGCAGCCCGCTCAGACTACAGCTGCTACAACCAAGGCTGGTGAGTCTAAGCCTGCTGAGACAACTGCAGCACCTGCAGAGACAACCACTTCTGAGACAACCATCAAGGAGTCTTACGGTGAGGGTCCTGTTCACATCAATCTTTGGTCATTCACAACCGAGGTTCCTGGCATGGCTAAGAAGTACATCTCTCTTAACCCTGACTTCGGTAAGAAGTACACAATTGATGTAACAGTTATCGCTACAACAAACCAGACATATCAGCCTGCACTCGACGCAGCACTCAAGAATGGCGAAGTTGATATGTACGCAGCAGAAGCAGCTTTCATTCTTAAGTACACACAGGGTGACGCAGCTGAATTCGCAGCAGCTTACAAGGACCTCGGAATCGATGTTGATAAGGCTGTTAAGGATGCTGAGATCGCACCTTACACAGTTGACATCGGTACAAGAAAGTCTGACAACAACCTCGTTGCTCTCGGCTATCAGGCTACAGGCGGCGCTATGATCTACAGAGCTTCCATCGCTAAGGAAGTTTTCGGTTCTGACGACGCAGCTACAGTTGAGAAGGAAGTTGGCGGCGGTTCCGGCAAGTATGATACTTTCTGGAAGGCAGCTGAGAAGCTTAAGGCTAAGGGATATCCTATCATCTCTGGTGACGGTGACCTCTGGCACATGGTTGAGAACTCTTCTTCTTCCGGTTGGATCGTTGACGGCAAGCTCAACATCGCTCCTGAAAGACAGGCATTCTTCGATTATTCCAAGATGCTCTTCGATAAGGGCTGGTACAATGAGACCACAGACTGGCAGCCTTCATGGTTCGCTGATATGAAGGGTGTTTCTCAGGAAGGTAAGGACAATAAGCCTGCATTCTGCTTCTTCGGACCTGCTTGGCTTATCAACTACACTCTTGCTCCTAACTGCGGTGGTGAGAAGGCTGGCGAAGGCACATATGGTGACTGGCGCGTATGCAAGGCTCCTGCAGGATTCTTCTGGGGCGGTACTTGGGTTCTCGCTTCTAAGTCTGCAGCTCAGAACGCTGACAAGAAGGCTGGTGTAGCTGAACTCATCAACTGGATCACACTCGACGCTTCTGATAAGGGTCTCCAGTACATGTGGGCTAACGGAACATTCAACGGCGAAGGCGGCACAAAGGACTGCGTCGCTTCCGGTAAGGTTATGGCTGCTGCTGACGGTAAGCTTGACTTCCTCGGCGGTCAGAACATGTTCCCTGCTTTCATCGCTGCAAACGCTAACGCTACAGGTAAGAACATGACTCAGTACGATGAGGCTATCAACGGTCTCTTCCGTGAGCAGGTTAACCAGTACGCTCATGGCCAGAAGTCTATCGACGACGCTATCAAGACATTCAAGTCTAACGTTGCTGATAAGCTCGGTGTTGAGAGCTGATAGATTAAACTGATTAACAGTTTAGTTTAGTCAAAATCAACGGCAGGGTAAATCCAGGTTTGCCCTGCCGTTTTTCAAAAAAAACTATAAGGAGGTAAGAAGATATGAGAAACAAGAAACTGGTCGATTACGGCAAGTTTGGCTACATTTTCTCAATACCTTTTATTCTGGCTTTCCTGGTATTTTCTCTTTACCCCATCCTTTATACATTCATTATTGGTTTTACAGATCTTAAGGGTCTTACTGCAACCGAGATTCACGTTCTCTGGTCAGAACCTTTCAAGAACTTTGCAACCGTTTTGAAAGCAAATCTTTTCAAAAAGGCTTTTACCAATACAGTTGTTATTTGGATTTGTAACTTTATCCCGCAGATGGGATTGGCTCTTCTTCTTACCGCATGGTTTACTGACAGAAGATCAAAAGTCAAGGGACAGGGTTTATTTAAAATACTCTTCTACATGCCGAATATCATCACTGCTGCTACAATCGCAATTCTCTTCACGCAGATTTTCGGTTATCCTTCCGGTCCTATTAACACCACTTTGATCAAGTGGGGTCTCTCCGAGAAAGGTATCGACTTCCTGCTTACACCTGGCCGTGTAAAGGGCGTTGTTGCATTTATTCAGTTCTGGCAGTGGTATGGCTACACAATGGTAATGCTTATTTCCGGCGTTATCGGTATCAATCCTGAGATCTTCGAGGCTGCTGACCTCGATGGCGCAAACAGAGTTCAGACATTCTTCCTGATCACATTACCTTGTATCAGAACGATCATGCTTTATGTTCTCGTTACATCACTTATCGGTGGTCTTAACATGTTCGATATTCCTGCACTCTATGCTCAGGACCATGGTGACAGCGGCGGATACACAGTCAATATGTATATTAAAGACCAGGCTTTCGCCGGTGCTTACAGATACAATGTCGCTGCAGCTGCCAGTGTAATCATGTTCATAATCATCGTACTTTTGTCTCTCGTTCTGTTCTACGTTATGAGAGATAAGGATGAAGCTAAGCTTAAGAAGCTCAAGAAGCAGCAGCTCAAGCTCGCTAAGTCTAAGAAAGCATACTGAGGAGGGACAACAAATGGCTAAATCAATATCACTTCATAAGGAGTCAATAGGCCTCAAGGTTGTCATCTATATCGTCTGCGTTATTCTCTCGATCCTCAGCCTTTTGCCTTTCATTATCATGTTCGTGAATGCTACGAGAAGTACATATGAAATTCAGCAGAGCGCTATTTCACTGTACTCAGCTCATCCTATTCAGAACCTGATCAAGAACTGGAAAGTATTTAACGGAAAGTCTTTCGATCCTGCTACAGGTTTCGTTAACTCTCTTATCGTTTCAACCTGCACAACATGTCTTGCAGTTTACTTCTCCTGCCTTACTTCATATGCTCTCTTCGCATATGAGTGGAAATTCAGAGAAGCTTTCTTCGGACTTATCGTTGGCGTCATGATGATCCCTGGAACCATCACTATGATCGGTTTCTACCAGGCTGCATATAAGGTTGGCATGACAAACAAGCTCTCATTGCTTATCCTGCCTGCTATTGCATCGCCTAACATGGTATTCTTCATGCGACAGTATCTGCAGGCGTCGCTATCAATGGAAATCGTTGACTCTGGACGAATCGACGGTGCCGGAGAGTTCATGATCTTCAACAGGATCGTTTTCCCGCTTATGAAACCGGCTATCGCAACACAGTGCATCTTTACTTTCGTAGGAAGCTGGAACAACCTTTTCGTTCCTTCGATCCTTCTTACAAAGAGAGAAAAGTATACACTTCCTATCGAAGTCAGTTTGCTTAACGGTGATATCTATAAGACAGAGTACGGTTCGATCTACTTAGGTCTTTCGTTGACCGTTCTCCCGCTCCTTATAGTATATGCACTCCTTTCAAGATATATCGTCGAGGGTGTTGCTCTCGGTGGTGTCAAGTCTTAATAGGAACTTGAATCTACAAGACAGACTAAAAAGTCTTAAAAAGGGCAGTGAAGAAATTCACTGCCCTTTTACTATGATCTGTTTTATTTAACAAACGAAAGAAGAATCAGCTTCTCTTTCTGCGGCGTATCCTCTGACGGTACTGTGAAGGTGAGCATCCGTAATGCTTTTCGAAATTACGGCTGAGTGAAGTCAGATTGTTGAATCCAGATGAGAGAGCTATGTCGCTGATGGAAAGATCCGAATCCGAGAGCTTCTCGACAACTGACTTCAGTTTCAGCGTTGTCTGGTAATCGTAGAAAGTCATACCTGTATACTCTTTGAAGATCCTCGCAAAATGGAATTTGGAATAGCCGACATAGTTGGCAGCTTCTTCCATGGTCACGCTTTCGGAGTAGTGGATGGAAAGCCATTCAAGGAGCGATCTGAGTTTGATATAGATCTCACGCTGCTTGTCATTGTTGGGAACAGCCATGCTGTCTGTATAATCTCTCTTCTGGAGCATTCCGATGATGCCGAGAAGATGAGAGAAGATGGGTGTCTCCTTGACTGAAGAAGAGTAGAAGAAGTACAGATTGCTTATCTCCATAAATCTCGCATAGATGCGGTTGTAGATCTCGGGATAAGTCTCGCTGTTGACGATGAGGGGTTCTCTGATGAGTTCCTCAAAATCTGAATAGTCGAAGAAGTCCTTCAGGAAATCGATCTTGAAAAGGAATATGAACCTGATGCCTTCTCTGGTTCCGGAGATCTTGTGAAGCATGTCCGGAGGGATGAAGAGTATCTCTTTTTCCTTAAGGACGATCGTTCTGTCTTCAAAAACATAGGTATAAGAACCGGCAAGCGGGATCGCGATTTCAAGGCAGGAATGCCTGTGGGTCGGGTAGTCCTCAGCCTTGTTGTTGTACCAGATCCTCATGTTGGAATTAGGTACGAAATCAACCTCTTCAACGTAGTTACTCACTATACGTCCCGTAAAGTTTCTTATCGGCTGTTGAAAGTTGCCTGGAACTGTATTATCGCTTAATTGCATGGACATCCGCTCCTTCATAAAAAACTGATAGCAATAATTATATATAATAGCAAGATGTGTATAGAAATGTTAGTATTAATATAATAAATTAATATAAAAAATCAATGAGGTGCGTTATGGACAGGATCAAAGCAAGAAAAAGAGCAGAAGAGCTTGTCAGTAAGATGACTGTTGAGGAGGCAGCTTCACAGCTCAGGTTTGATGCGCCTGCAATCGAGAGACTCGGTGTTCCGGAATACAACTGGTGGAACGAGGCTCTTCACGGAGTCGCAAGAGCGGGAACCGCAACGAGCTTTCCGCAGTCGATCGCTTTGGGAGCAACATTCGATCAGGAACTTTTGGGCAGGATCGGTGAGACGATCGCTTCCGAAGGACGTGCCAAATATAACGAGATCTCCGCAAACATAGGAGACCGCGATATCTACAAAGGACTGACTTTCTGGTCACCTAACGTAAATGTGTTCAGGGACCCAAGGTGGGGAAGAGGCCAGGAAACATACGGTGAGGATCCGTATCTTATATCGAGACTCGCCATCCCGTTCATCAAGGGTATCCAGGGGAACGGAGAATACATGAAGGCTGCTGCATGCGCCAAGCATTTCGCTGTACACTCGGGTCCGGAAGCAAAGAGACATGAGTTTGATGTCAAGCCTTCTAAAAAAGACCTTAGGGAAACATATCTGCCCGCATTTGAAGCATGTATTAAGGAGGCGGGTGTCGAATCGGTCATGGGAGCATACAACCGTGTAAACGGCGAGCCCTGCTGCGGACACTCTTTCATCAAAGACATAATCAGGGATGAATGGGGCTTTGAAGGCCATTTTGTATCAGACTGTTGGGCGATCAGAGATTTCCATGAGCATCATAAGGTTACGAAGAATTCAGAAGAAAGTGCAGCACTCGCGCTCAAAAAGGGATGTGACCTGAACTGCGGATGTACATATGTGCACCTCATGAAGGCATACAACAAAGGACTCGTAACGGAGGCTGAGATCAGGGAGGCAGCGGTAAGGCTCTTTACGACCAGGTATCTCCTTGGTCTTTTCGATAAGACGGAATACGACGGACTTACTTATCTCGACGTTGAGACTAAGGAGAACATCGCACTTGCCAAGAGAGCATCAGATGAAGCTGTAGTATTGCTCAAGAACGATGGCATACTGCCGCTTAGCAGTGATAAGAAGGTAATCGCCGTAATAGGACCCAACGCAGATGCAAGACGTCCGCTTATGGGAAACTACTACGGAACATCTTCGGAATATATTACGGCGATCGAAGGAATAAGAAAGGCTGCTGGCGATGATGTCAGAATACTTTATTCAGAGGGTTGCGATCTGAGCAATGTTAAGCCTGATCCGCTTTCTCGTGACTATAACACACTGGCTGAAGCAAAGGCAGTTATGAGCAGATCTGATCTTGTTGTTCTCTGCATAGGTCTCAATGAAACTCTCGAGGGAGAAGAAGGTGACCAGGGTAACCAGTACGCTTCAGGTGACAAGAACGATCTCGCATTCCCGAAGCCGCAGCTTAAACTCATAGAAGCAGTTAAAGCGTCCGGCAAACCGTTTATTACTGTTGTAATGACCGGTTCTGCAATGGATCTGACTCCTTTCTCGGAAGAAGCTTCTGCGATCCTGCAGGCATGGTATCCTGGTGCGAGGGGAGGTCTTTCCATCGGCGACATCATTTTCGGAAAGGTCAATCCTTCAGGAAAGCTTCCCGTTACCATCTACAAGAGTGTCAACGATCTTCCCGATTTTGAAGATTACTCGATGAAGAACAGAACATATAAATATACAGAACATGAGCCGCTCTATCCATTCGGATTCGGTCTGACCTACGGCAAGGTTAAGGTTACTGGTGCATCAGTTTCTGACAGTTCCGCATCTGCCCGTGAGAACGGATTTGACATCAGCGTCAGTGTGAAAAACGAGGGCGGCATAAGGACAAGTGAAGTCGTTCAGATCTACGCCAAGGCACTTGAGGACAGGAACGAGGTAAGAAATCACAAACTCGTCGGCTTCAAGAGAGTAACGCTCGAACCAGGTGCATCAGAAGAGGTTATCCTTCATATCACGGCCGATACGCTCAAGGTTTTTGATGATGAAGGTAACAAAGTTACGCCGGAAGGCAAGATAGCGGTCTATGCCGGATTCGGTCAGCCTGATGAGAGGACAAAGCAGCTTTACAACGCTCCGGCTTTGGAACTTACAATCTAATAAAGCAGGGCATTTCAGGCAAAAAACAGGGCTGATTTACGTTTGGAAATCAGCCCTTATTGTTGTGTGCTGTAACAATGTTACAAAAAGATCAGTCACCACCGTGGATCGTCTCAAACGTGAGGCCGAGACTCTCATTGTGATCGACTGCCCAGTCGACTGCCCACTCGGACTCGAACAGGACGACCGGTTCCTCATCACGGTCCAAGACGAGCATTGAGGTCGAGGTGAGCGTCATTGTCTTGGGATCGAAATCCTCCTTTTCGGATCTTACCCAGCGTGCGAGACGGTAGGGGAGGGAAGTGCGTACGATCTCAACTCCGTATTCGGAAGACAGACGGTATTCAAGAACGTCAAACTGGAGGATGCCGACGACACCCATGATATATGTCTCGGTACCGATGTTAGGCTGCTTGAAGAGCTGTACGGCGCCTTCCTGGGAGAGCTGCTCGATTCCCTTGAGGAACTGCTTTCTCTTCATTGAATCCTTAGGCTCGACGCGGGCAAAGTTTTCAGGCGAGAATACCGGGATCGGGTCGAACTCGAACTTGCGGTTAGATGAGATGATCGTATCGCCGATACGGAAGTTGCCCGGATCGAAAATACCGATGATGTCACCTGCGTAAGCTTCCTCGGTGATGGCACGGTCCTGTGCCATGAACTGCTGGGGCTGTGCGAGAGTGATCTTCTTGCCGGTCCTCATGAGATTTACCGACATGTTCTTCTCATACTGTCCGGAGCAGATGCGGATGAAAGCCATTCTGTCGCGGTGAGAAGGATCCATGTTTGCCTGGATCTTGAAAACGAAGCCTGAGAACATTTCCTCTTCAGGTTCGATAGTTCCGTCTGTCGAGTGGTGTGAAGCGGGTGAAGGAGCCATCTTCAGGAAGTGCTTGAGGAAAGGCTCTACACCGAAGTTGGTGATCGCAGAACCGAAGAATACGGGTGTCAGCTGACCGTGAAGGACCTTGTCCATGTCGAGCTCGTCACCTGCCATATCAAGCAGTTCGATGTCGTTCCTCAATACCTCGAGGTGACCGGGCATGAGCATCTTGTCGAGCGCGGGATCGTCGATTCCGGATACTTTCTCGGTAACCATGGAAGCACCGTGGTCATTGTTTTCCTTGTCGAAAACGAGGACGCTCTGTGTAGCTCTCTCGTAAACGCCTTCGAAGTCACCGTCTGTGCCGATGGGCCAGTTGACGGGGCATGAACGGATGCCCAGGACCTTTTCGAGCTCATCCATGAGATCAAAGGGGTTCTTTGCGGCACGGTCCATCTTGTTTACGAAAGTGAAGATCGGAATGCCTCTTCTGCGGCATACCTGGAAAAGTTTTATTGTCTGCGCCTCGACACCTTTTGCGCCGTCTAGGACCATGACTGCCGCGTCAGCTGCACAGAGCGTACGGTAAGTGTCCTCAGAGAAGTCCTGGTGTCCGGGGGTATCGAGGATATTGATGTGGCATCCGTCATATTCGAACTGCATTACAGATGAAGTTACGGAGATACCACGCTTCTTTTCAATCTCCATCCAGTCTGATGTCGCATGGCGGGCAGCCTTTCTTGCTTTGACTGAACCTGCCTGGTGGATGGCTCCGCCGTACAGGAGGAGTTTCTCGGTAATGGTAGTCTTACCTGCGTCCGGGTGCGATATGATCGCAAACGTACGGCGTCTTTTTATTTCCTCGATCCTGGAATAATTCATTTTGCCCCTCATTAATTGTATAATGGTGTTTAACTTTGAAAAAAGCCAAATAATTATATATAAGTTTTGGAGGGAATACAAATGAGAAGAGGCGGCGGAGTACTTATGCATATAAGTTCTCTCCCCGGACCGTTCGGGATCGGCGTGTTCGGTGAAGAGGCCGTGGAATTTGCAAAGAAACTGTCAGCGCAGGGGATGAAATACTGGCAGGTTCTTCCGTTCTCGTATCCGGGAATGGGAAATTCACCGTATCAGAGTTTTTCGGCTTTTGCGGGAAACTGGCTGTTCATCGACCCGAGGCGTCTGGCCAAGAGAGGCCTTTTGACACCTGCAGAGGTTCAGAACGCAGAATATAACGAGAACAAGTGGAGGATCGATTACGATTACCTGAGGAGCAACCGTGACGAGTTCCTGAGAAAAGCTTTCGAAAGAGCGGATAAGGACCTCCTTAAGAAGGTCGACAAGTTCCTTGAAGAGAACAAGTGGGCCAATGATGTTGCGGCTTATCTGTCGATAAAGGACGATAATTTCGGCAGACCCTGGTGGGAATGGACCGACAGCAGGCTCAAGAACTACGACAGAAAGGCTGTCGATGAGCTTAAGGGCAACACCAATTTCAAATTCCATGCATTCGTACAGTATCTGTTCCTTGATGAATGGACTCAGATAAAGAAAGAGATCAACGATCTCGGCATTGCCATTATCGGCGACATGCCTTTCTATGTATCGGGCGATTCCGCCGATGTATGGGCTTCAAGAGAACTCTTCAAGATGGCGAGCCCTTCCAAGACCAACAAGCTTCTTTCTGATTACGAGAAGAATTTTGCAAAATATCAGACCGCCAAGGCGAAGGCTGAAAAGAACGGTTCTTCCGAGAAAAAAGAAGACGGCAAAGAAGAGCTAACGGAACCCAGGAAACCGAAGCCGGAGGCGCTCGTCTTCGAGAGCGTGGCAGGAGTTCCACCGGATTATTTCTGCGAGGACGGCCAGCTTTGGGGTAACCCCATATATGACTGGAAAAAGATGAAAGCCGACAATTACGGCTGGTGGATGGACAGGATCGGTGAGAACTTTAAGCTTTACGATTTCCTGAGGATCGACCATTTCAGGGCTTTCTCATCTTATTGGGAAGTCGACGCAAATGCCGAGACCGCAAGGAACGGAAAGTGGCAGAAAGGACCTGCTCTTGAGTTCTTCGCTGAATATGACAAGGTTTTCGGCGACAGGAGCAGGCTTATAGCTGAGGACCTTGGCGAGATCACGCCTGACCTCAAAGAGTTCATGGAAAAGGTCGGCATTCCCGGAATGCGCGTTATGGAATTCACATTCTATCCCGGTGATGACAGCTCTTTTATGCCTCATAACTTCAACAAGAACTGCGTTGCATATACCGGCACGCATGACAACAATACATTGCTCGGATGGCTCTGGGATTCCAGAGAAGACGTCAGGGATTTCTGCCTGAAGTACTGCGGATTTGAAGGATCGAACTGGGGCGACGGCGGACCTCACAGCGGTTCATGCAGGGCTATCATCAAGACTTTGTGGATGAGCCATGCAGACGTTGCAATCATTCCCATCCAGGATATGCTCGGTTACGGTGCTGATACCAGGATGAACATCCCGGGAACGCCTACGGGCAACTGGATCGTCAGATTCTCAAAAGAGGATCTTGATTCAATCGACAACGAGTGGTACCGCACTCTCAACACGCTTTACTACAGGTAATGACTGATGAAATACATTCTTTGCATCGATCAGGGCACCACATCTACGAAAGCATTCCTGCTTGATGAGCAGGGACATCTTTCAGGCGGCGCACATGTGCCGTTTGAGCAGCATTATCCCAATCCCGGATGGGTGGAGCATGATGCTGAGGAGATCTATGTGTCTGTCCTCAAGGCAATTGCCAAGCTTTTCGATGCAAATCCGGAAGCAGTAGGAAACGTGGTCTCGATAGGACTTACCAATCAGCGTGAGACGACAGTCGCTTTCGCGCCTGACGGAAAGCCTTTAGCCAACGCGATCGTATGGCAGTGCAGAAGGACTACGGATATCTGCAGAAGGCCTGAGATCAAGAGCCAGGAGAGAAGGATAAGTGAGATCACGGGTCTTAAGACCGATCCTTATTTTTCTGCTACAAAGATCCTGTGGCTGCTCGAAAACGTACCTCTTCTGAAGGAGCGCGTTTCTGCGGGTGAAGCCTTTTTCGGCACGATAGACGGATTTTTGGTGTACAGGCTCACCGGATGTGAAGTGTTTGCATCCGATTATTCAAACTGCTCGAGAACGATGCTCTTCGATATCACGAAGAAAGATTACGATGACGGCCTTCTCGAGCTGTTTTCCGTGTCCAGATCAGCTCTGGCGCAGCCCAGGGAATCATGTGATGACTACGGTGCGGTAAAGCTTGATAGAGAAGATCTTTTGAAGGAAGGCTTCAGCAAAGAAGATGCTGATGTTCTCTTGAGCCTCAACGGCGTAAGGATCACGGGAGTCATCGGCGATCAGCCTGCTGCGCTCCTCGGTCAGAATGCCATTCACGAAGGCGAATCCAAGACCACATACGGAACGGGAAGCTTTACGCTGATGAACCTCGGAACAAAGCCGGTGTTCTCAAAGAATGGGCTTCTCACATCCTGTGCGTGGTCTTACAAGGGCGTAACATCTTATGCCCTGGAAGGCAGCATTTTCCAGGCGGGTTCGGTTATCAGCTGGCTCAAGGATGAACTGCATCTTATCGATTCTCCCGCCGAGTGCGACAGATACTGCGAATCGATCAAGGATACCGGCGGCGTATATCTTGTTCCCGCATTTACGGGACTTGGTGCACCTTACTGGAAGCCCGATGCAAGAGGCATCATGACCGGTCTTACGAGAGGTACGGGCAGGGCTGAGATAATCAGGGCAGGCGTTGAATCGATCGCTTACCAGGTTACTGAACTCGTTAACCTGATGACGGATGACACAGGCATCAAAGCCAAGCAGATGAAAGTCGACGGCGGAGTCTGCGCAAGCTCGTTCCTGATGCAGCTTCAGGCCGATCTTTTGGGCGTTACTATCACCAGGGCATCATCTGATGAGATGACCGCGATGGGTGCGGGATTTGCAGCGGGCGTAACTTGTGGTATTTTTGAGAGCGTTGAAGAAACCGGACGGTTCTATGTTCCGGGAAAGAAATACGATCCTGACATGCCGGCTTATGAGGTCTCCAGGATCATGGAGGGTTATAAAACGGCTGCCAGAGCGGCGCTTACTGCGACAGGCGGCTGATACAAAACATGCAACAAGTATACATAGTCTTTTTCAAATTGTTTATATGTTTCGGATTGGGATTTGTTCTTAACAAGTCCCGTGTTCTTGATATGCGCGGTGAAAAGATATTGACGGAGATCCTTCTCAAGGCCGTCCTGCCGTTTATGATCCTCTCATCGAGCCAGACTACTTTCTCGTTCGATGAACTGCGCGGAATGGGTGCGATGTTTGCCTTTGCCACGGCGTATTATGCGGTTTCGCTTGCAGCATCAAGGATGTGTTATAAGAGGACCGGCGCAAGTGATGACGAATGGCGCATCATGACGACATGTACCGTTTTCGCGAACACGGGTTTCGTGGGATTCCCTCTGATGCATGCTCTTTTTGGCGACAGGGGACTTATGCTCGCTGCTGTTTTCAACCTCGTATATAACGCATTCTTCTATACATACGGTGCACACATCATATCCAAAAAGCCGAGATTCCAGATGTCCGAACTGTTCGCAAGTTCTGTTTCCACGGCTTCGATTGCTGCGATAGTATTGTTCATTGTCCCCTGGAGAATGCCCGGATTCGTTAACAGTGCCATATCGATGGTCGGTGACATGTCAGTACCTATGGCCATGATGATCATGGGTTCACAGCTTGCCGCAGTTGATGTCAGAAGACTGTTCTTTGACTGGAAGCCATATCTGGTCTCATTCGTCAGGCTCATGCTTATACCGGCTGTAGCGATACTTGCCGTATGGGGTCTGGAACACGCTTTCACGATGCAGGGCGACACCGCAAAGGTAATGGTACTCATGTGCGCTCTACCCTGCGGATCGATGAATGTCCTCTATGCCGAAAAGTACGATACCGCACCTGACCTGAGCACTAGGATAGTCACCATGTCAACGGTGCTTATGATGGTAACTCTTCTTTTCTGGACATGGATAGTCAGGAATGTTCTGTGAGGTTTTATGTCTGATTCATCTGATAACAAGATCGAAAGAATAGAGAATGAGGGGCTCGTAAAGCTTCTCGGAAAGATCCGCAGCGACAACAGCGAGGAGAATATGATCGCGCTTCTTAAAGAAGCCGCTGTTTCCAGATTCATCGTACCTGTCGACGGCGCTGAAGGTAATTACAGTTTCCATGCTGTAAGCGATAAGAACGGCCTTAAGTATATGGTCGTTTATTCGGATTCCGACAGCTTTGAGGTTGCTTTCGAAGAAAAGTACAAGAAGCAGCAGGGGATCGCGGCAGGTTTCGGTGACCTGATCGAGGTCGTAATGGCTGAGAAGATGGGCCTTTCAGGTTTTGTCATCAATCCCGGTGTCGAGGAAGTCCTTTTCGGAAAAGACATGATAAAGCTCATAGCGCAGCAGATGGGTATCGGTGGCAACGGAACGGCAAAGGTCGGTGAACCTGACAAATATCCGCCGGAACTTAAAAATGCTCTTACGGAATACCTCAAGATCGAGCCTTCGGTAAGTAAGATCTGGGTCCGCCTCATGCGTGAAAACGGAACTGACCGCATAAGCTGGCTCATCATTGCAGAGACAACACTTGAAGGGGAGCAGCTTAAATACATGCTGGATAACATGAGAAAATACTGTCTTCCTTATCTGGATAATATGGATGCATACTGCGCTTCTTCAAAAGAGGAATTCGCATCCCGGG
The DNA here is from genome assembly GCA_024682215.1 of Saccharofermentans sp. GTDB lineage: Bacteria > Bacillota > Clostridia > Saccharofermentanales > Saccharofermentanaceae > Saccharofermentans. The sequence continues at coordinate 20,279 of JAIKZM010000051.1, forward strand.
TAATAGAAGGCGTAGAGCCTTTCTGTGAGGTGGGTTAAGACTGTGGAACGTAATAAGACCGGTGTCATCGTACTTGTTCTTCTGGCGGGTTTCTTCATAATAGCCGTTGCAATGATATTCAACACATCCGTAAGGCGTGAAAATGCGCTCAAGCGTCAGAATTCCGTTAACGAAAAGATCGAATTTCTCAATTCGATAGATCTGACGGTCTACTGGATAGGAGGCTTTCCTTCAGAGCTTGAAAAACTGAGGCAGAAGACCAACGTTATCATGCCTGAAAAGGTCTCAAGGGAAAACATGCCCGTTAAATCTTCGACGTTCCGCATCTCGATAACCGATGCACAGGGCGATACCAAGGAGATCGTTCCCCGCAAATACAGCGAGTACATGATGCTCGTCATCACGACAGGAGAGGGTTTTTCCGATGAGGCAAAAGAAGTGATACGCGACTGCATAGTCTATAACGGTGTCCCCGTACTTTGCATCGGATCGGATGCCTGCCAGTTTGTCGGTACGCTTCTGATACACGGCAGCGGATTTGCAAAAGACCACACTCTGTTTTACAAACTGAACGAAGGATACCAGGAACCTTATCTTGACTCCAAAGCAGTTGCGGCGGGCGGTGTCGATTTTGCCGAAGCTTTTTGCACAAAACTCAGCGAATACTGCAATTATTCGGCTACGAAAAAACAGGCTGAAGCTTCGCAGATCATTTCATCAGCCAACAGTTCCGCCAGCGAGGCTGCTGCGACATCAGAGAGTACGCTGCCTTCGGAAACAGGGACTGAAACGACCCAGACTCAGCTGGTCCCGCTGCCTCCGCTGACCTGATTCCTTTGATTTTGCGCCTTCCCGGATGGGTTTGACACCTAATTGTAATAATTATAATATATTAGGGTGTTCGGGAGGTGGTCACCATTCACGCTTTGGAGGAAAGGATTCTTAAGGAAGGCCGGGTATTGCCCGGTGAAGTTCTTAAGGTCGGGAGTTTTCTTAATCAGCAGATAGATACTGCGCTTCTCACGGACATAGGCAATGAGATTGCCCGTCTTTTCGGTGACTCGGGTGTCACCAAGATCCTTACTATCGAATCTTCAGGAATCGCGATAGCCGTTGCGGCAGGATGCGCCATGGGCGTTCCCGTTGTCTTCGCGAAAAAACACGCGTCAAACAACATGAGCGGTGACGTGTATTCTTCGAAAGTTTTCTCATATACGCATCAAAAGACATTTGAGGTCGTGGTTGCCGCGGAATACCTGAAGCCTGAAGATAATATCCTTGTCGTTGATGATTTCCTTGCCAAGGGCGGTGCGCTTGGCGGACTTTTCGATATCATAGACAAGTCCGGAGCAAAGCTCGCAGGAGCAGCCATCGCGATCGAGAAAGGATTTCAGGGCGGGGGAGACGCTCTGAGAGCAAAAGGCATCAGGATCGAATCACTTGCGATAATCGACTCGATGACCGACACATCCCTTACTTTCAGGGAAAACTAAAACTTGTATGCAATTGTGTTTTGCATAAAAAAAGAAATTGGAGGAGAACTATGAGGAAATTGGTTTCACTGGTGCTCACGGCAGCATTCGCAGTGACTTCTTGCTTATCTCTTGCAGGATGCTCGGGTAATCCTGCTGCAACAACAGCAGCAGCTACCACAAAAGCAGGAGAGTCTGCACAGGAGTCAAAGAAGCCGGACGAGTCCGTACCCGCTACGGCAAGCATTAAGGTAGGCGCGATCTACATCAACAGCCAGAACGACACGGCAGGCTATACTTTTGCTCATCACAAGGGTATCACGGAAGGTATGAAGCAGCTTGGTCTTGATCCTTCAAAGGATCTTTACATTGTTGACAACGTACCTGAGGACGATGAGAAGGTTAAGCAGGCTATCGACCAGCTCGCAGGCGACGGATGCAACATCATCTTCGGCATCAGCTTCGGTTATATCAACGCAATGGAGGAGAAGGCTGCGGAATATCCCGACATCATCTTCTCTCATGCAACAGGTTACAAGTCTAACGATAAGAACTTCAACAACTATTTCGGAAGGATCTATCAGGCCCGTTACCTTTCCGGTATCGCTGCAGGATATAAGTCTCTTGCACTTAAGAATGACAACATCGGTTACGTTTCCGCATGGGGCGTTGAATATGCCGAGACATGCTCAGGCATCAACGCTTTTGCACTTGGCGCAAGATCAGTCAACCCCAATGCAAAGATCTTCGTTTACGAGATCTCAACATGGGGCGACCAGGAGAAGGAGAGACAGGCAGCTCAGGTCCTCATCGACACTTATAAGTGCTGCGTTATCGGCCAGCACTGCGACTCTGCACAGCCTCAGATCGTTGCAAACGAGAAGGGCGTATTCGGATGCGGATACAACTCTGACATGACAAAGGAAGCTCCAAAGGCTCACCTTACAGCAGCTGTCTGGAACTGGAGCGCTTACTACGCAACAGCAATAAAGGCAGCCATGACAGACAAGGGTTCATTCATGCAGTCTGTAGGCAACTACTATCAGGGCCTTTCTGCAGGTCTCGTTGACGTTTCAGCTCTCTCTGAGAACTGTGAGCCTGAGACAGCAGAGGCAATCAAGATCGCAAGAGAGCTCATGACATCAGGCAAGTGGGATGTATTCTCAGGCGTTAAGCTTGTGTTCTCCGGCAAGGCCGGTGCTGTTGCTGTTGAGCAGAAGAGCGATGCTCTCAAGACAAACAAGGGCGAGGAGAAGGTTGCCGCAGGCGGAGCTTCCGTTGGTGATGACGTTATCCAGGGCTCAATGAACTACTATGTTGACGGCGTAACTCAGGTCAACTGATATTCGCCAATTCATGCTGCAGGAGAGGTTTTATGGAATATGCCATCGAACTAAAAGGTATTTCGAAACGGTTCGGAACTCTGTTCGCAAACAAGAACGTCAATCTGCAGCTCAAGAAAGGTGAGATTCTCGCCCTCTTAGGTGAGAACGGATCCGGTAAAACGACTCTTATGAACATGCTGTCGGGCATTTATATGCCCGACAGCGGTTCTATTATTATGGACGGAAAAAAGGTGTCCATCAGCTCGCCCGAAGATTCGGCGAAGCTCGGGATCGGCATGGTGCACCAGCACTTCAAGCTGATCGAGCGTTTCACTGCGCTCGACAACATTAGGATAGGGTTAAGGGATAACAAAGGTCTTTTCCTGAAAAAAGACACCAAAGACTTGGTAATGAATATGGCCGAAAAATTCGGCTTTGACATAGATCCTGACAAAGTGGTCTCGAACATGTCTGTCTCCGAAAAGCAGACGCTCGAGATCTTAAAGGTTTTGTGCTACGGCGCAAAGATAATAATACTTGACGAGCCTACGGCCGTGCTTACGGTCCAGGAGATTGACAGGCTCTTCAAGGTCCTCCGCAAGATGAAGGAGGAAGGACATTCGATAATAATAATCACGCATAAGCTCAACGAGGTAATGGAGATCTCTGACCGCGTAACCATATTAAGACACGGCGAATACATCGACACTGTCGTTACTGCGGAAAGCAATGAGAAAAGACTTACGGAGCTGATGGTTGGCCGTAAGATCGATCTCGACATCAAGTGCATTCCGATCGAAAAGACAAAGCCTCTTCTCGAGATCCGCGGACTTACGGTAAAGAACGATGAAGGCGCGGTCGCCGTCGATCACCTTGATTTCTACATCAGGGGAGGAGAGATACTCGGAGTTGCGGGAATCGCGGGTTCAGGTCAGAAAGAACTCTGTGAAGCTATTGCGGGACTGCGTCCGGTCATCGACGGAAAGATAATCCACAAGGGTGAGAACATTGTCGGAATGCCGCCTAACAAGATACTCGAAAAAGGCATCTCGATGAGCTTCATTCCGGAGGACAGACTCGGCATGGGACTTGCTCCTTCGCTGTCCATCACGGACAACATGATCCTCAAGAATTACAATGAACCCAAAGGACCTTTCATTGACCGCAAGTACGCAAGGGAAGAAGCGAAAAAGGTCATCGAAAAGTTAAAGGTCGTAACGCCTTCAACAGAGACTCCGGTAAGAAAACTCTCCGGCGGAAACGTACAGAAAGTACTTCTCGGGAGGGAGATCAAATCAGGCCCTAACGTGCTCATCACGGCTTATCCTGTAAGAGGTCTTGATATCGGTTCTTCGTTCATGATCTATGACATCCTGAACGAACAGAAAAAGAAAGATGTCGGAATACTTTTCATCGGCGAAGACATCGACGTCATGATGGCACTGTGCGACAAGATAATGGTCATCTGTCACGGCAAGCTAATGGGCGTGGTCAACAGCAACCACACGACCAAAGAGGAGATAGGCCTTATGATGACCGGTTCTCTCGATCTGGTCGACAAGGGCGGCAAGACTGCAGGTATCGCAAGAGATTCCGCGATCAGTGAAACGGAAGAAAAGAAGGAAACGGAGGAAGCCGGAACATGAAAAAATATCATCTCGTAAGGCGCCCCGTTCAGTCGATAAGAAGACTGCTTGTCTATTATCTTATCGGCATCCTGATATCGCTCGGCATCGGTGCGGTACTGCTCGTATCTCTCGGTATCAATCCGTTCGAATACTACGGAAGAATGCTTACCATCGGCATGGTCGGCAACAAATATGCTTATAAGAATTTCGAGGGTTTCCTTAAAGTATTGGTTCCCTTGCTCATAACTTCGCTTGCATTGGGACTGTCATTTAAGATGCGCTTCTGGAACATCGGAGGAGAGGGTGAATTCCTCATCGGCGCGATAAGCGCGGCGATCGTGGCATTCAATGTCACAGGGCTCCCGAGGCCTGTGACCATAATCCTGATGTGCGTCGCGGCAATGCTTTCGAGCGGGCTTCTGGGAATCGCGGTAGCGTTCTTCAAGGTTAAGTTCAATACAAACGAAACACTCGTAACGCTGATGCTCAACTACATCATGCTGTATGTGATCACATATCTCGGAAAGACAAAAGAAGACTGGAACTTCTTCCTCGATCCGAAATCCGCCAGGCCGATCTTCGGAAAATTCCCCGAGACCGCGATCATGGACGGCATCAAGATCGGCAATTTCAATCTGCTCTGGTCTGTCATTGTAGCAGCCGTGCTCGTTGCGCTGATCTATGTTTATCTCAAATATACCAAGCAGGGATACGAGATCTCTGTTGTCGGAGACAGTGCGGCCACCGCAAAGTATGCGGGCATGAAGGTCGGAAAGATCATCATGCGCACGATGTTCATCTCATCCGCGCTGATAGGTCTTGCCGCGGGACTTACCGCATCCGCATCCGGAACGATCTCCGAAACGATAACGAACAATGTCGGCTGGACCGGTGTCGTCGTAGCGTGGCTCGGAAAACTCAGCACACCCGCGATCGCGGTCACGTCTGTGCTCATAGCGGTCCTTCAGTTCGGATGCAAGACCGCTGCCACCAAGTATCCTTCGATCGACAGCAATTTCGCAGATCTTCTGCAGGGCATAATCCTGTTCTCGGTACTTACCGCGGACTTTGCCGCCACATTTACGATAAAGAAGAAGGAGGATGCGAAAAATGCTTGATGTTATCACGCTCTTCCTGTTCAGCATAATCGTTTACAACATCCCGCTCCTGTACGGCACGGCGGGAGAGATCATGATCGAGAAATCAGGTTCTCTGAATCTCGGCGTTGAAGGTACGATGGCGATCGGTGCCGTCGCAGGATATCTCATCGGAATGAGATCCGGAAGCCTTCTTGTCGCATGCCTTGTGAGCTTTGCGGCATCAGGTCTTGTAGGACTTCTTTTCGCGTTTCTTACGGTAACTCTGCAGGCCAACCAGAACGTCACGGGACTCACCATCACAACGTTCGGAGTTGCATTCTATTACTTCATCGGAAATGCCGTTTCGAACAGTGATGCCAAGTGGCCCGCGCTCGGAGGCAGCCGCCTTGATGCCCAGTTCCAGCCGATTGAGATACCTCTTCTTTCGAAGATACCGGTAATCGGAAAAGTGCTCTTTTCGCACAGTATCCTGATCTATCTCGGTATCATCATCGCAGTTGTCATGTGGTTCTATTTCGAAAAGACCAATCCCGGATTAAAGCTTCGCGCGATCGGAGAGAACCCCGGCGCGGCAGATTCTCTCGGCGTCAACATCACGCTGTACAAGTATGTCCACATTATCATCGGTTCGGGCATCATGGGTATCGGAGGTCTTTATATGGCGCTCAACATGGGCGGTACGTTTGAAGGCTCAAACTGCTGGATCAACGGATACGGATGGATCTCCATTGCGCTCGTTATCTTCGCCAACTGGAGTCCCGCAAAAGCCATCCTCGGAACGCTTATCTTCGGCTTCTTCAACACATTGCGTGTTCAGAACGCGCCTCTTGCGACAGCCTTCCCGGCGACGCTCGGATGGCTTACCAAAATACCTGCGCAGTTCTTCTCGGCTCTGCCGTTTATCATTACTCTCATTGTTCTCATTCTCAGCTCTGTCAGAAAGAACAACAACAGCAATGAGCCTTCCGCGATCGGCAGGAACTATTACAGAGAAGACAGATAGAGTAAAATATTCTCCATGAAAAGGAGTGTAGTGCAATGAAGATTACCGGTGCCCAGATCGTTATCGAGACTCTGCTTGAACAGGGTGTTGATACTGTGTTCGGTTTTCCGGGTGCAACAGTAATAGATATATACGATAAGCTCTTTGACTGCAGGGACAAGATCAGACATGTCCTTGCCGCGCATGAGCAGGGCGCTGCGCATGCAGCTGACGGATATGCGAGAGCTACCGGAAAACCGGGTGTTGTCATTGCGACTTCCGGCCCAGGCGCGACCAATCTCGTAACGGGTATCGCAACCGCGTTCCTTGATTCCGTACCGATGATCGCGATTACGGGAAACGTCTCCAACTCCATGATCGGCCGTGACGCTTTTCAGGAGATCGACATTACCGGAGTTACGCTTCCGATAACGAAACACAATTTCTTCGTAAGAGACATAAAAGTTCTTGCCGATACGATCCGTGAGGCATTTAAGATCGCAGTGTCCGGAAGGCCGGGCCCTGTCCTTATCGATATCCCGAACGATATCCAGACAGCCACATGCGAATTTAAACCGAAGGGAAAAGTCATTCCCGGAAAGCCTGCAAAAGCAGACGATGAGGCTATTGCAAAAGCCTGTGAGTTGATCGCTGAATGCAAAAGGCCTTACATCTATTTTGGCGGAGGCGCCGTCAGAGCGGGTGCGGGAAAAGAAATCCTAAAGCTTGCGGAAAAGATCGATGCATATATCGGATGCTCCATGATGGGACTGTCCGAGATCCCGACTGATACTCCGAGATTCCTCGGAATGCAGGGCATGCACGGACATTTCGCATCCTCTGTCGCACTCGGCAAGAGCGATCTCATGATCGCTGTCGGCGTAAGGTTTTCGGACCGTGCCACTGGAAAGACCGACAGGTATGCGCTCAACTCGAAAAAGATACACATCGATGCTGACTGCGCCGAGATCGGAAAGAATGTTTCCGTTGACCTCGGCGTATGCTGCGATATCAAGGACTTCATCGTAAGGCTTACGGATGCGGTCGAAGCAAGAAAACTTCCTGACTGGGAAGAGAAGATCAGATCGCTCAGAACGCGCGAATCCGATGCATATGACGATGATTCTTTCGTGCCCAGAAAAGTAATCCTCGATATCGCTTCGAAGGTTACTGCGGATACCCGCATCGCGACTGACGTTGGCCAGCACCAGATGTGGACCGCGCAGTTCTACGATTTCCGCCAGAAGCACACATGGCTTTCTTCAGGCGGTCTGGGAACCATGGGTTTCGGACTCGGCGCTTCGATCGGTGCCTGCTTTGCCACGGGGAAGAGGACTGTCCTTATCACCGGAGACGGCAGCTTCGGCATGAGCCTTAACGAGCTCGCGACAGCCGTCACATACAAAGTTCCGGTCACCATAGTTATATTCAACAACCGTACTCTCGGCATGGTAAGGCAGTGGCAGACGCTGTTCTACGACAAGAGATATTCAAGCACGACGATCGAGCGTCAGACTGATTTCGTCAAGCTCGCGGAAGCGTTTGGCGCTAAGGGGTTCAAGGCTGATAACATCGGTGAGTTCGGTGAAGCTTTTGATCAGGCTTATGCATTCGACGGACCTGCCGTGATCGACATGCGGATCGATACTGATGCCATGGTACTTCCTATGTTAAGGCCCGGCGGGACTTTCGAAAATCTGGTAACGTGGAAGGAGGCCGAGAATGAAGAAGGATAAGATAATCATCGCCATCTACGTTGACAACCAGTACGGCGTTCTCTCGCGCGTCACGGCCATGTTCACGAGAAGAGGTTTCAACATCGATTCCCTTACCGTAGGTGAGACGGAATCTCCAGCATATTCGCGTATCACTATCACGCTTTCCGCCGCCAAGACCGATAAGGACCAGGTGGTCTCTCAACTTAGAAAGCTCTATAACGTCAAGAAGGTCGTTGTCCTTTCAAATGAGGAATGTATCAAGCGTGAACTCATGCTCATAAAGGTCAGGAACAGCGATGAGACGAGAGAACGCATCCTTGAGACGGCCAAGATCTTCAGAGGCAAGATCATAGATCTCGGTGAAGAAGCGATAAGCATTGAGGTTACGGGTGATTCATCGAAGATCGACGGCTTCATCCAAAACGTAAAGAGTTTCGGCATCATAGAAATGTGCCGTACGGGTATCGTTGCATTGGACCGCGGCAGCACCACGATCTGGTCAGACCACGACGATGATTAAGGAGCATCAGCCATGGCTGAACTGATCAAAGACATCTATTCACTTGCGATATTCGGAGGTTTGAGAAAGAGGGAGCCTCTTGCGAGCCTTTCGAGATTTCTTAAGGTTGCCGATGAGGGCAGCGCATCACAGAATGAGATCATAGAAGCATATGCGGAGTTTGTTAATTCCGTTTACCGGCTCCGTCCCGATGCCGATTTTTCCGGTGCTCTCTGGGATGCTCTGAAAACTGATGAAAACGCATATCTCAATTTCAAGAAGACAAATGCCATGAGGCGCCGCACCGGTGAACCCGAACTTAAGATCAGCCGCATGATGGAAGTCTCTGTCGAGCGTGAACTCGATATCCTTACCAGGATAGGGAATACCTCCTACATCAATCTCCAGAGCATGCTTTTCTTTGACGGATACATCGCGCAGTTCAAGTCGACCGGCATAGACATGAAAGCGCGCTATCTTGAATTGCTTTCGGCTCTTGAAAACTGAACGTTATTTTCAGCCGGCGGATTTGTAACCTCGATGTCAAAAATCGTTCATTTTTTCATAACACATTCTGATTTGGCGTGTGGTAGTATAAAGCCATCAAGAAAAGAACCAAATACATTCGCAAGGTTCAAGGAGGTGAGACCAATGGGACAAGATAAAATATCAAGCAAGCAGTTGGTCTCGCTTGGTTCAGTTTCCATCCTGTAAGGTTTTCTACTTAAACTGAGTTTTACTCAACACGGAGCCGACAGACAACTGCAACAACTTGAACTACAACTAAACAGATAACTTAATCCCCCGCAAGCTGCGATGCGGGGGTTTTGTTTTGGAGCTTTAAGAATTATAATCTGATTATCAAATTCCGGAGGTTAATACTATGGTAGATCTACCCAACATCGACATCAACAAAGTCAAGGAAACAGCCAGCGGTGCTCTTGATGCGGTTTCTAAGAATGAGCAGGCTAATGATGTTTTCGAGAAGGCTGCGGGAGCAGTAGAGAAGAAGACCGGTGTTGACATTCCGTCAGCCGGCGACCTTTCCAAGATGATCGGTCAGTAAACGATACCGGCGTTTATCGGTGTAATGAATAAGGCTGTCTCTGATGAGACAGCCTTTTTTGTGCCAAACAAGGTGCTTTAGGGTACTAAAAATGTAAATAATAAAAATGTTATAATAGTTTGAGTGTTTATTGACCGGGAGGAAATCGTTTAATGAAACTATCCGATCTTCTTGAATTTGACGATATAGTCGTACAGTGTCACGACAATCCGGATGCGGATGCCATCGCATCGGGTTTTGGTGTTTACAGTTATCTGAAAGCTAACGGGAAAAATGTCAGATTCATCTATTCCGGTAATTTCGTTATTTCCAAGACCAACCTTAAGTTTATGATTGAGGTGCTCGATATCCCGATCGAATATGTCAAGCAGCTCGAAGAAAAACCGAAGCTCCTTGTAACCTGCGACTGCATCTATGGTGAAGGAAATGTACGTAAGTTTGAAGCGGAAACCATAGCTTCGATCGACCATCACTATCTCGGTGACAACAACCCTCCGGCCATAAATGACGTGCGCCAGGGAGTAGGCAGCTGCTCCACGATCGTTTGGGATCTTTTGAGAAAAGAGAATTTCGAGATCAGCAATAATTTATCCACCGGTCTTTATTACGGACTTTATACCGATACGAACACGCTTGCGGAAGTCTATCACCCGCTCGACCGTGATATGCTCGACGACATCTACTATGACAAGGGCCTTATCAAGCATTTCTGCAACATGAACATGACGCTTCAGGAAGTTAAGATCGCAGGAATGGCCCTGCTCGGTTATGAGTATCATGAAGTCCACAGATATGCTTTGCTTGAGACAATGCCCTGTGATCCGAATATCCTCGGACTTGTCAGTGACTTCTTCCTCGCAGTCGATACGGTCGATGTCTGCGTTGTCTTCTCTGAGCTCGATGTAGGAATTAAGTATTCCGTCAGGAGCTGCACTAACGAGGTCAGGGCTGATGAGCTTGCCGAGTATCTTTCACGCGGTATCGGTTCCGGCGGCGGACGTTCCGACAAGGCAGGCGGACTCATCCAGAAGGAACTCCTTGGAGAGATCAGACAGGATTATCTTCATTCAGATGATATTCACAAACACGCTATCGTTACTACCGTTCTCCGTGACCGTCTGCATGACTACTACAAGGACTGCCACATTATCTATGCTGGTAAGGATAAGCTTGATTTCTCACGCATGAAGCGTTACAGGAAGCTTCCGCTCAAGCAGGGTTACGTATGTCCTGCAGAATTCTTACCTGTCGGCACTCCGATCCTGGTGCGTTCACTCGAAGGCGATACGAATCTCAATGTAAACGAAGACACTGTGATCATGATCGGAGTAAGAGGCGAAGTCTATGCCTCCAACCAGAAAGTCTTTTCCAAGAATTATAAGACGGTGGATGATCAGTACACGATGAAACTCGATTATTTCCCGACCATCAAGAATACGAAGACCGGTGAGATAATTCCGCTCCGCCGCGTAGCGAAGACATGTGTTTCCGAAGGTGGCAACACGATCCTCGCAATGCCTATATACACAACTACGAAAGTCTTTACTAAGTGGAACGGTTCTGAATACCTTAAGGGTGAACCCGGCGATTATCTTGCTGCAAAGGAAACTGATCCTGATGACATCTACATCATCAACAAGGATATCTTCATACAGACATACGAGCCGGATCAGCCGCAATGACACAAGGAACAAAAGAAATGGAATATAAGTACGATGCATTTATATCCTACAGACATGCTGAAAAAGATACGAAGATAGCTTCGGAGATCCAGCAGAGTCTGGAACGCTTCAGGATACCTTCGGCTTTGCGCAAGCAGACCGGCAAGGAAAGATTCAACCGCGTTTTCAGAGACGTCGAAGAGCTTCCTATCTCAAGCAATCTGACAGAGGATCTTACTGAGGCATTAAGGCTTTCACAGTATCTCATCGTCATTTGTTCCTTCAGGACTTCCGAATCCGATTGGGTCAGGCGTGAGATCGAAACATTCCTTGAACTTCACGACTACAATAAGCAGCTTGTTTTTACCGTTCTTGTTGAGGGTGAACCGGATGAAGTCATTCCGGAGATCTTACGGCATGACAACATAACTCACTATCTTGCTGACGGTACGTTCTATTGTAAAGACGAAGTCGTAGAGCCGCTTGCCGCAGATTACAGGATGCCTATAAGCAAGGCCAGGAAGACCGAACTTCCGAGACTTGCGGCATCCATGCTCGGATGCAATTACGATGACATCATCAGGAGAAGAAAAGCTTTCAGGAGAAGACGTCTCCTAATCGAAACTGCCGTTATTTCCGTTGCCGCAATAGCGCTTCTGACTTATATCGGATGGATGATGATGAAGATCCAGGATAATCTCAGGAACGCTCAGATCAACCAGTCAATATATCTTTCATCTGAATCAACGAAGCTTCTTAATGAAGGTGACCGTGTAGGAGCAATGAGACTGGCACTTGCAGCTCTGGAAGATTCAGACGGAACGAGACGTCCTGTAACGAGTGAAGCACGTTATGCGCTTGCTTCTGCGCTTGGCGCTTATCATACAATGGGTACGGCTTATTCAGCTCCGGTATGGAGATACGAGACAGATGCGGCGATCGTAAAATACGAATGTAACAGAAAAGGAGAACGTGTTGCCATCCTCGATGTCAAAGGTAATCTCAATATATGGAACACGAAAGACCATAAGCTGGTAACAAGCCTTAAGGATGATAACAGCCGGTTCATTCTATTTGATTTTGATAAGGACGATAATCTTATAACAGCAACGAATAACAACGTTACTCTGTATGAAAAGGACACCTGGAAAGTACTGTGGCAGTATAAGACTGAAAAGAGTATCGTTGAAAGAAACTCGATCTTTAATTACTACCCTGAAAGCGGGCAGATTGCAGTTAACTGCAAGACCTCTATCCTGATCTTAGACAGCAAGAGCGGAGAACTGGTCGAAGAACTGGACTTGAAGAAATATCCTGATTTCAAGGATCCTGACCAAAAATCAGAAGAAGAAAATAAGTTTAGTATATCGACTAATTATTTTTCTGTTGACAGGTTTACTGTTTCTTCTGATCTCAAATACTATGCAATGTCAGTTTATTCTTCGGAGAAAGCCGCTTATTCCGTTTATCTGATTGACAAGAAGAACGAAAAGTGTACGTGTCTTATCGAGACTTCAGACATTATCCAAAAGATCGGTCTTTCTCCGAACAACAGCGTAATATTGATGAGACGTTTAAAAGAGGACAGAGTTCCCTCGGGTTTTGATAATATGAAAACGATGTTTGATCATAATGTCAGCATCGAAATGTTTACGAATGCGGGCAAGCATTCCTGGCAGACAATTATCCCTACGGCAGCACATACCGTTAAAGCCGGATTGTACAGGTCCGGATACACTTTCAGTGACGGCAAGCAGACAACTGCGATCATTGCCTCTTTTGCGAATAAATACGTGATAATAGATGAAAAGAACGGCAAGATCATTAAGAATTATGATCTGCTCAGTTACTCGGTATTACCGTTTTTTACTTCAGAGGCCAGCTATGTCATAGCAAGTAACGGTTCACGGATCAGATTGCCTGACAGTGATAAAGACCACGGCTTTGCCATCGAACCGTACTTTATGGATGGTGTTGTTGATGTTGTTGTATTTGCAGATGAAAACAATTATTTTGCGTATTTGGTGGAGGACTCTTCGAAGAAAGTCATCACCGAATACAGTTCAAGTTTCTATGATTCAACATACAAGCCTTTTGAAGGAGCGGATAAATTAGGTAACAGCTTGTTAGAGAATATCAAATGTGGAAAATACGTTGTCTCGATATTGTCTAACGGTAAGATAGCTTGTACTGATGTTGATTCCCGTAAAGTTATCTGGATAAAAGATGAGACCGAGAGTCAGCAGGAAATCTATTCTGTTATTAAAGGTGCAGCCTACAAGGATAAGTATGTTTTCCTGTTAAAGAAAGTCAAGGAAGGTTCAGCTACGAAATATCAGCTTGCTAAGCTCGACTGTGAAACTGGTCAGCTGCTGGATATGAATAAAGCTTTCAGTGCTGATTATTCAAAAGAAGTGCTTGTTGTAAACGATAAGATATTGACGTTCCTGAGATCAGTCAATGGCGGCAATTTTGTGGTTACCATTCTGACATATAAGATGTCGGATGATACGGTTGGAAGCATCAGTTCGGAATTCCCGAAAAAGGATTGTGATGTGATCGGCGACTTGAATATGTCGCCTGATGAAAAGAAAGCATTTATATATTTGAGAGACACAACGGGAAAGAATACATACATAAGGCTTGAGATCGATACAGCGAGCGGCAAAGCCACCAAAGTGGAGACCCGTGGTAATGAATCCGTGTGGAATGAGAAAGGTACTCTTTTTGCCGAGATCACTGATGAAGGAAGTATTGATGTTTATTCCGCATCTTCGGGTAAACTTATGTATTCTGTGGAATCTGAAATGCAGGAGCCGCTTGGGGCCGCATTCAACGGCAACAGCCTTTATGTTATTTATGAAAATGACCTTTTATGCGGATATAACGCTCAGGGTAAACAGATACTGAATACCAACCTTGGTTATGGCGGACGTAATATAACGGATAAGATCAATTTTGAATTCAAATACGGGTATCTGTTCATTACCAGGGGAAGCATTACTGATTTTGTCAATCTGACTGACGGTAAGAGCATAGCTTACGTATGGGGCTTCATTGGTCTTCACAGTGGTAAAGATAATGCCCCGTCTTTTTCAGACAGTATAGTTATATGCAAGTCTATCGTTCCTTTAGGCAAAGACAAGCCCATGTTGGGATACTTTGATTTCAAAACGACAAACAGGCTTATCGAGCAGGCAAAAGAATACCTGAAGAATTACCCGGTAAGCAACGAATTCAAAGTGAAGTATTCACTTAATTGATAAAGACTGAATAACCGTAAAATGAAAAGGACTGATCCGGATATGAAGTGAACCCCCGAAGTTTGTCTAACTTCAGGGATTCACTTCAATAAAGGAGCAGTCCTCTTTGTTTTTTACTGCTGTGCAGCCTGAGCTGCCTTGTACTTTTCCTCGTCGGCCTTCTTGATAGCCTTACGCATGATCTTGCCGCTAGGAGTCTTGGGAAGCTCTTCGACGAACTCTATGACTCTGGGGTACTTATAAGGCGCTGTAGCGTGCTTGACGTGGTTCTGAAGCTCTTTGACGAGCTCGGGTGTTCCTTTGCCTTTGTACTGCTTTGTGAGGACGATAGTGGCCTTTACAGCCTGTCCTCTCATCGGATCGGGTACGGAAGTGACTGCGCACTCGAGGACCGCAGGGTGGGTCATAAGAGCGCTCTCAACCTCGAAAGGCCCGATGCGGTAGCCTGAGCACTTGATGACGTCATCGTTTCTTCCTACGAACCAGATGTAGCCGTCCGGATCTCTCCATGCAGTATCACCTGTGTTGTAGTCGGCACCCGGCCACTGGTCTGCCATCGCCTCGGGATTCTGGTAGTACTCCTTGAAAAGTCCCGTAGGATGTGAAGAAGCGTTCTTGATGATGACGTTGCCTACGATACCGTCCTCAACGGGATTGCCGTCGTCATCGAGGAGCGCGATATCGTAAAGGGGAGTGGGCTTTCCGGTAGAACCCGGCTTAACGTCGATCCAGGGAAAGTTTGCGAAAAGAACACTTCCTTCTGTCTGGCCGAAGCCCTCTCTAATCTCAAGTCCCGTAGCATCCTTCCATTTGTAGAATACTTCGGGGTTAAGAGGCTCGCCTGCCATCGAGCAGTGCTTGATGGAGGAGAAGTCATACTTTGTAAGGTCTTCCTGGATCAGATAACGGTAGATCGTGGAAGGTCCGCAGAAAGAATTGAGCTTGAGCTTTTCGATGATCTCGAGCATTCTCTGCGCATTGAATTTGCCCTGGGTGTCGAATGTGACGTTTACAGCGCCTGCGATCCACTGACCGTAGATCTTGCCCCATGCAAATTTAGCCCAGCCTGAATCGGCCTGTGTGAGGTGCCTGCAGCCGTCGTAGACCTGCTGCCAGTATTTAGCGGTAACGATGTGTCCCAGGGGCAGGAGGTAATCGTGAAGGATCATCTTGGGCTCACCGGTAGTGCCGGAAGAGAAGTAGATGATCATGGGATCTTCATTATGAGTTGCCTCATCGCCTGTGGGCCTGTCAAAAACGGGAGATGCCGCATCGATGTCATCAGTGAGTGAACGCCATCCCTCGGGTGCTTTGCCGATAACGCTGCAGATCTGAACAGTCTTGCAGTCGGGACGTGCACTGTTGACGTTGTCGACGATCCACTGGTCGTCAGCGCAGACGATCATCTTAACGTTAGCCGCGTTGCAGCGGTAAACGATATCGTGGTACTCGAGCTGGAAAGTTGCGGGGATAACGACCGCGCCGAGCTTGTGGAGACCGACCATCGTGAACCAGACTTCAGGACGCTGGCGGAGGATCATGAGGACCCTGTCGCCCTTCTTGATGCCTAAGCCCTTGAACATGTTGGCTACGCGGTTGCTCTTTTCTTTGATGTCTGTGAAGGTGAAGTGCTTCTCGTTGCCGTCGTCGTCGCACCAGATGAGTGCTTCACGATCGGGCTCGGTGTCAGCATACACGTCGACGACGTCGAAACCGAAGTTAAAGTCCTTGGGGACCTTAAGCTTGAAGTTCTGTTTGAAATCTTCATAGCTATCGAAATCAACTCTCTCGACAAATCTTTCCAGTAAGCTCATATCTATGTGTTTCTCCTTGAGGTATTAACCGTTGATGATGGTCAGGAACTTTGCGTTGTCCGTGACTGCCCTCTGGCCGTGAGGCTTCTCGGGGTTGAAGTAGATGGAATCGCCTGCGTTGAGCGTGAACTCTCTGTCTCCGAC
>JAIKZM010000096.1 GCA_024682215.1 Saccharofermentans sp.
CATAGAAAACGAGTATCGAAGCTCCGATATGGAATAACACGGCAAAGACGCGCTCGATCAGAAGAGTACAAAGAGAAGTCAGATCAAAGCCTGTGATCGTCTTCAACTGACCGGTCACCTGCTCGATCATCCAGGGCTGATCCATCGCTTTTAATGTTTCTTCAAACTCCTTCACTGCTTCACCGCTGTTGATCAGGATGCCGAGCACGATGTAAGAGATCAATGATATGCCTATCCCGAACACAACCTCCACTCCGCCGTGGCCGATGCCGTAGGATATCGATGTCTCACGCCAGGTTCTCCTGCGGAGTATGGTCTTGAATGCAATGAGCCTTCCGGTCTCCTCGAAAACGCCCGGAAACAGTCCTAACAGGAATGCGAGCAGGAAAGGTCTTGCATTGATAAACATACTTACAGGAGTCTCGGGCAGTCCCATCTGACCGGGTATTATCAAGATGTTTTGTATGATCTTTTCGATCATGACGGCGAACAGCATGAATGCCGCGGCACCGATCAGGACTGTCGTAAAGGGCTCCTTCTTCTTTCTGCACCATACTATCGCGATCACGACCGGAACGACGATCGCGATAAATGCGCCTATTCCCATCAGCACAAATGATGAAGTGCTTACTTGACCAAAGTTAAAGCTTTCCATATTAGATCAATTCTCTCCCTTATTCTTGGAAATAACCTTCTTGTGATATCCCTTCTGACCGCAGTAGGGGCATACCATTTTTCTGGAAGTGCCCATGTGTGGTGCCATGACTACAGCCTTCATTGTCGGCACATAGCGCTCACCGCAGTTCGGGCATTCATAGTAGCCGGCGTCGTGTTCGATTCGAAGACCGATACAGGCCAAAACGGCTACTAGAGCAACTGCCATGACGATCAAGGCGATTCCGAGCGGAATATTACCGCTTTTGCAGACGTAGGCACCTATAATTATCATTGCGGCATAGAAAGGGATCGCGACGGCGATCATGATCTTTTCCACTTTGAGCAGGAGCTTATCTTTCTGCTCAACCTTTGCGCTCATCTCCAAAAGATTTGCCTCTGCCTTATTCTTATAGTTTTCCATGGTGACATGTTCCCCGGTCAGGAGTTCATTTACGTCAATTTCAAGCAGTTTGCAGAGTTCGAGCATTATTGAAGCATCTGGAAGGCTCTTACCGTTCTCCCACTTGGAAACCGCTCTGTCTGTAATACCGAGCTTTTCCGCAAGGGCAGCCTGAGTCAATCCTTTCGCTTTTCTGCATTCTGCTATGAATTTTCCGATCTTGACCTGATCCATTTTTGAGGGAAACCTCCTTTCACCACGGACAATAAATCAGCCACGGATATTTTACCACGAACCCGTGGTTGAGTTGACCTCAAAAGGGCTGTTTACGGCTTCCCAACCAATGGTGGAGTTTTGCGCAAAGGCAATAAATCAAATGCTTTTCAGTTCAAAGAGCCTGTAGATCCTGCCGTAGGTCTTTCCTGTGAACAGCAGCTTGAAAAAGCATCTTTCCGAAGGCTTCAGTTCGTCAATGAGGTTCTTCGGTGTAAAAGAATGCTCACAGATCTTCATCACACCGGTTCCTTCCAGCAGGCCGTCGATATCGTCGAGACCGTACACCTTGGTAACACCCACATCGTTGATCGGGTTCTTTCTTTCTGATGCCCTGGCGCCGTATTCGGTGTACACATCTAGAAGCACATGCACGTAAAGATACTTTTGGCGGAGAGCCGTTATAAGCGCTTTGAGCTGATCATTGGTCAGATACATGGAGATCCCTTCTAGGACTACGATCACTGTATTGCCTTCGGGCAGCTCATTTATCTTTTCTGTGTCAGTGGCATCGAGTTCCATCATGTGATAGAAGGAAGATTCCTGATAGTACTGCCTCCTGACTCCTAGAACGTCAGGAAAATCGCAGTCATACCAGCACTTATAAGGATTCTTTACGCGCAGGCACCTGCCGTCAAGGCCGCATCCGATATGGAGCACTATGGCGTCAGGGTTCTTTAAGAGTTCCTGATCGGTCCAGTCATCAAAAACGCGGGCGCGCATCGCCATGTTATACGCAAGCCACTTGGATCTGGATCTTCCCTTCAGTTCAAATCCCTCTTTAGCCCATATCTCTTCGGCTTTTGAGTCGTGCAGTATGATCCCCTTCCTGCTGACGAAGGATTTGCCGTAAAGCGGTATATAAAGTGTCTTATTTACTTCGTTCATTTGACCTTGGTGAGTTTTCCGAACCCTTTATCCAGATCCTCCTTGGTAAAAGGTGCATATCCTTCGGAATATAACGAAATCTTATATAAGATCCGGTTCCCGCGGAATACGTACAGGTCTCCGACGATACCGTTATCCACACTTCTTTCATCCACCATGATGCCGTCGACGCCTGTCATTGTGGTCCGGTAATACTGGCCGTCATCATCTAATGCAACATATAGTGTCCCATTTTCTATCTTGAACCAGACATTGTTGAAGTTATCCATAGAAGGATTGATCGTTTCCTCTTCTTCTCCTTCAAAGAAAATAACTTTATCGCCGTTTCTGCTCTTGACCGTCTGGTTAAGGGTAGGAAGCGTCGGGTCGGACGAGCCGGAAGAACATCCGCAAAGAGATGCTCCGGCAATTGAAATCATTAAAGTGAACAACAGTATCTTTTTCAAGTACAAACTCCTTTTCAATTAAGGATCAAGTTCTTTCCGGATCTTTTAATCTTCACCGAAACGGTTGAACTTCACGCGTTCGCCAAACGGTTTCTTTGATGGTGCGTGAAAATCATCGGCAGCCTTGCCTACCGGAAGCACACAGACAACATCATATCCTTCGGGAACTCCGAGAACCGATGCTATCTTGTCGCAGATGCGGTCATCGTCAGTGATGTGACCTTCATACCAGCAGCTTTGATATCCGAGTTCAACGATCGCAAGAAGCATGTTCTCGATCGCGGCGGAATAATCCTGTATTGCAAAACATTTGTCGCGGTAAGCATTGATCCTTCTGGTAAGCACAACGATAAATGCAGGTGCGGTCTGAGCAAGCGGCGGATCTATCACGGCTTTGACCGCATCAAGCGTTGCCGGATCGTCAACGACTACCAGATCTGTCGTCTGCTTGTTGCAGCCTGAAGGCGCATTTATGCCTGCGTTGGCTATCGCGATAAGGTCTTTTCTCGGAACCGGATCAGAAGAAAACCTTCCGCGGTAACTGTGCCTTACGGATATCGTGTCTATTGCGCTCTTAAGGCTCATGACATAGACCTGGCACGGATTGGCTTCATCCCAGTATTCCTCAAAAACTTCGAGTTCTTTAAATCCGAGGCTCCTGTAGAATTCGTTGGTCTTATCGTAATCCTCGTACATTCCCGAACGGACAGTCTTGACCTGGATAAAGGAATACCCCTTTAAAGATGCATAATCCTTTGCGGCAGCGAAAAGTCTTCTGCCCACGCCGTGTCTGTGGAATTCCTTCCTGACGCCCATGACCGCGAGTTCCATAGTCGCTTTCCCGGTCTCTTTAAGGCAAAGAAATCCTGCAGGGACATCATTTTCAAACGCAGCCCAAAACGGCTGATCGGCAGATTCTCTGATAAACTGCTCGCGGCTCTCATCAACCTCAAACCATTCTTTCAATGCTTCAAGGATCTTACGTGAGATCTTTCTTTTTTCATCTTTATCTTCAATAAAACGGATCATTCAAACCTCTTGCTTATTCATTTTTGCCATATTATAGCATTGCGCCGGAACTGATTATCTATTATTAAGATATAATCGTAGAAAAATAACGCAAAACTGGAGCAAATATATGAAAAACCGCAATAAAATACTGATATCGGCACTTCTCGCGTTAACCGTGACAATGCCTGTATTTGGCGGATGTAACATTGTTAAACAGCAGGAAACAACTTCCGCTTCCTCTTTGGCGGAGACATCATCCTCATCTTCTGAGGAGACGGAATCTTCGGAAACAGCCAAAGAAAACATCGTGGTAAAGACTCCGGAGGGAAAGACAGTGATCGATACGGAATATGTACGCCTGATCGATGGCGTAAAGCCCGAGATGATGCAGGCAGGCTACTGGATAAAAGAAGACAGCGGCAAGGTCCTCATGACCGCCGACGAGATAGCTGTGTTCAACAGGAACAACCGTGGAGTCATAACGGCAAAAGACAAGACAAAATTCCCGAAACTCGACGAGTTTGAAGAAACTCTGGACGGCAAGGTCCTGCGTTCATTCCTTAACGACTGCGCAAAAGCAGCACCGAAGGATCCTTCAAAATACTATCTGAACGGAAAGCCTACCACAGACGAATACTGGAAGGATCTGGTAGCACTTTCAAACATCGAAGCGATCCCTGAAACCATAAATGTCCGTTTCGGGTTCACGGTAAAACGCATGACGATAAGGCTCTTCCCTACCGAAGACCGTGTTTTCGAGAAGACCTCCGACAGATACTACGATTCCATGATCTTCTCCGAGTGCATGCCCTACATGCCCGTGGCCGTGCTTCATGAGAGCACTGACGGCAATTACCTCTATGTCGTTTTTGACAGCTATGCAGCCTGGGTACGCAAGGATGCCGTCGCACTTTGCAAGGACATTTCAGACTGGAAGGAGCGCCAGGACCCGGGCCAATGGCTCGTTGTAACCGGAAGAGAGATCAGGCTTGGCAACGACCCTTACAGCTCAAAGACCACAAACCTCGTATTGCCAATGGGCACGAAGATGGAGCTGGTCCCCGCAAGCAAGGCTCCCAAGAACACGCATCAGCGCACAACATTCGGAGATTATGTCGTAAAGGTTCCCACAAGAGGAAGCGACGGCAATATCAAGGATGAGTATGTGCTTATCGCCGTTTCTGATGACGTCAACGTAGGCTATCTTCCGCTCACTCCCGAAAACATAGTAAGACTTGCCATGAAACGTTTAGGCGACAGATACGGCTGGGCAGGCGATCTTCAGGCAAATGACTGCACCGGCATTACCCGGGAGATCTACCGCTGCTTCGGTGTAATGCTCCCCCGCGTCGGACAATCCAACGTAAACGGCGTTTACAAGGTCAATATGAGCAAGATGAGTTCAAAACAAAAGCTCGAAGTAATCGAAAAGCTTGCTCCTGGCAGCCTTATCTCGATGCCCGGTCACATGATGATCTACCTCGGAACAGAAGACGGAAAGCCTTATGTCATCAGCGCTTGCGGAACCTTTGTCTCACCCGCCCCGGGCTCAACAGAAGCACTGCATCCCAACAGCGTGATACTTAACAGCCTTTATGTAAGGACCAAGAGCCTCAAAACATGGCTTGATGTCTCAACGACTGCATTGACGCTCACTCCGGAAGGATAATACGCTTTCGGTAACGGAAATCACTTTTCAGCCTTGCCTTCTTCGAGGTAATTTTTCGCATCCTTTACGAAGCTTGCAATGATCAGTATCATGACAAGTCCTATAGGAAATGCTGCAATGATGGATACAGTCTGCAGATTAGCCATTGTTCCTTCAGAAAAGATCAGAGCGATCGGAAGCAGGATCAGGAGTATGGCCCAAAAGAGCTTCATCTTTTTGCTCGCCATCTCATCTCCTTCGATATTCTTATAACTGTAGTTTGAAGCAACCATCGTGATGCTGTCGAATGACGTTGCATAAAATGCAAACATCGCCAGTGCAAGAACGACAAGGAAAATGACCGGGAAAGGCAACTGACGGATAATGTCTATGATCGTCTGATAGAGATCATCGCCATTGGCATGATATTGTGCGACAGCATCAAATCTTCCGTGCACTTTCAATCCGAGTCCGAAATTGCCGAGAACTATAAATGAGATCAGAGTACTTGCCGTACCAAAAACATATGATCCCATTATAACCTGCTTGATAGTCCTGCCGCGGCTGATCATTCCCATGAAGAACGGAGCCGCTACGCACCATACCATCCAGTAAGCCCAATAGAAGATCGTCCAGTTCTGTGCGAAACCGGCTTCTGAGCGGGCAGCATCCGTCCAAGTGGAAAGTCCTATAAAGTTCTGGATCATATTGCCAAGTGAAGTTACACCCGTCTCGACCGAAAACCTTGCTTCCCCTCCCAGGAAGAACACATATGCAAGTATAAATCCAAAAAGGATCATGCATATCTTTGAAAGCATGTTTACACCCTTAAAGCCGTTCATTACCGATGTCGTATAGATTGCACATACAACGATGAGTATTCCTATGGACACGTACTTGGAACCGGCTACGCCGAACAGATTCGTAAGGATCATAGACAAAAGCGGTGTCGCGATCGAAAAGGTCGTTGCAGTTCCCGCGATGAGCGCAATAACGGCAAGTATGTCTATCACCTTGCCCAAGATCCCGTCAGTGTGCTTCCCAAGCAGCGGACGACATGCTTCTGAATACTTCTGTTTATGGCAGCCTCTTACATGGAGCATAAAACCGAATGCCGCTGCCAGTACCGCATAAAAGCTCCAGGGTATAAGACTCCAATGATACAAAGGAAAAGTGGGAGCCCATTCGTTGATATTTCCGAATCCGATTACATGCGGATCCTCATAATAGTAGATCCACTCACAAAAAGAGTAGAAAAGGATGTCAGAAGCCAGGCCGCATGTGAAGACCATTGCACCCCATGAGAAAAAGCCGTATTTCGGTTTCTCGCCCGGCTTTCCGATGGTGATCTTTCCTATCTTCGAATAAGACAACCAGAGCGACACAAGAAAGAATCCCAAGCCAATAACGAGATAATAGACACCGCATTTATCACCAAGGAAACTTCTTATCACTTCAAGTGCAGCCGTTGAATTCTCAGGTGCAAAAATAAAGTATGCACATAAGATCAGGATACACCCGAAAGGAATGAATGTCGTAAACGGATCAATACTTCTTTTGCCAGATGCCATATCAGTTCTCCTTTATTCCCGAATATCTTGAATCGATCGACGCAAGTTCTTCAAAGCTGTCGATCTCCAGCAGGTCTTCCCTGTTCATAGCTCTGATCCCTATCTCAAAGCTGTCAAAATGAATAAACATCGGTATGTCATCCCAATAGACATCATGTCTTTTATTCACTTCATACTCGAGTTCCACAAATTTCTTCAGGCGGACCGCATCTTCCCTGCACCACCTTGAAATGCTGTATAATTGCCATCCCCTGTCTCCGCCGTTTCTCGAACATGACTTAACGATACCGTTTTCAACGGTCATGACCCACTCATCTGTATGCGCAGACACTTCGGTTGCGTTATATCCCGATCTCTCAAATGACGGCGACAATATATCTTTATTTTTCACTATCTGGTCAGCATCCGTGATAATGACGTCAGTATCCAAAAGATCCCTTGCATAATAAAGTGAAGAGATGTTGTTACACTTATCGTAATCAGGATTGTTTACGAATCTGAGCATGGGAAATTTCGTAAGAAGCACTTTAAAACTGTCCGCCATATATCCGGTAACAATATGTATATCTTCAATACCGTTTTCCAGAAGGCCGTCGATGATCGTATCTATCATGCGTTTCCCGTTGACCTCAATCAGAGGTTTCGGAGTGCTTAATGTCAGAGGTCTCATCCTCTTGCCTATTCCGGCAGCCATGATCAGCGCGCGGTTAACTTTATGTTCGTTCATAAGATCTCCCCGGCATATTTGAAGAATTCTTTTGCATAACGGTATTGCCTTACACTGTATTCACCAAACTCGACGCCTAACTGTCTTTTGTATTCGCACCAGTTAGACCAGAGCAGCCCGCAGGATGCGATATAGCAGTATATCTTTCCGCGTGTTACGGTATCGCATTTGTTATTGAAGTAGATGTCGATAAGCTGATCACATCTTTCCTTATCAAACAGACTGTAGATGCAGAACATTGCTATATCAACATGAGGATCCTGCATTCCTGCGTACTCCCAATCTGTAAGCTGCAGACATTCTTCCGCTGATCCGTCAGGCTTAAAAAACAGGAAATTATCAGATACTGCATCTATGTGAGTCAGACACTTGTCTTTTTCGATCTTCTTAATAACATCACGCAAGGACATTATCTTTTCTTTTGTTTCATGATAATCGCGAAAGATCGAAGGCATGCCGTTCCACAATGATTCATAGAA
Organism: Saccharofermentans sp.; assembly: GCA_024682215.1. GTDB lineage: Bacteria > Bacillota > Clostridia > Saccharofermentanales > Saccharofermentanaceae > Saccharofermentans. The sequence goes on from JAIKZM010000096.1 coordinate 8,101, forward strand.
ACATATCTTCTCGAAAATATCGAACTCATGATCAACCTTAAGTTTCATTTCGTGAAATGATCTGAGCTTGTCCATACACTTTTTCAGATCGTCTTCACTACCCGTATCGCAGACTCTGATGCCTTCAAGATAACGGGTGATCTTATATCCGCTTTCTGCATCAATGAATACCGGATCATCACACAGTCCGGTTCCCCTGATAGCCTTGAAAACAGCCGCTTCCTGCTTTCTGTTTATGATGTGGTCGGTCCCTTCACCGGGAACCCTTAAAATGTACTTCGTACCTTTAACCGTAAAAAGGAAAGATCTGTTAGTCATACCCTTTTTCAGGACAGAAACATCAGTGATATCACTTACACTGCATCCAAAAGCATCCATAATCGTTCTTACCGATTCGTCTTTCAACCGGTTTGAACCAAGGTCGACATCCTGGTACTGCTCGAACGTCGTGATCTCCTTGTGATCACCATCAGTTGACAATCTGGCATGAACGGTCATCCTGTCACCGTCATAGAGTGCTTCTTCCCAATATGAACCGTTATGCTTTCCGTCTGAAAGGAGATCCTTGATATTGGCTCTGACAATATCAGCATCACGGTCAAGAAGATAAGCTATGCCTATCATCCTGTTTCCGCCCTCACCCGGAGCAACCAGGATTAGCTCGTTTTTTCTGTTAACACGCACGGAAGATTCTGCATCATAGCCGTCAGACACCATATACCAGCTGTAAAGCTCATCGCTTCTATAAGGATTGTTTTCACTCCATATGTCGCTGGGTATCAAATAGCAATTCGAAAGTTCTGCAGAAGCAAGACTTACCGAGTAGATATTATTCTTAACGGCATAACTGTCATTATAAAGAAGCTTAACGCCATACTTATCGACAAGATAATCGAACCGCTCCTTCATAAAACCGACAACAATGGAAATATCCGTAATTCCGGCTTCATGAAGCTGCTCTATCTGGCGTTCTATCAATATCTCGCCTCTGATCTCAAGAAGCGCCGCCGAAGTCGTTGAATTGATCGGACCCAGTTTCCAGCTGAAACCTGCTGCAAGGATCACTGCTCTTTGAGGCTTGCATCTTTGAAACAATGATCTCGCCTTCGCAGTCGGCAGACACTCTTTGTCGATCAGACCGGCTTCTTCAAGAATGCTTACGGCTTTGTTCACAAAGCCAAGTGACATTCCGGTTTTCTCTGCCAAAAGACGTTGATTAGAGAATCTTTCATGCTTCAGGCATAAAAGAATATCAAGCACTTGCTGTGCAAGTTCACCTTCTGTTTGCACCCGTTTGTTCACGAACAGCCCTCTTTCCGCTTTTTATGAACACCAAATAAGATATTATATTTTTTCATAAGAATCAATATATCTTTATTGAAGAAACAGGTAATAGATATTAGAATACACGGGTATTTATTTAGATATATCTGTATATTTAGAGGGGTTATGGCGTATTCGTTCTGTCTTTATATCGATCCGGGTACCGGTGGAATGCTGTTTACGATTCTGTTTGGAATCTTCGGTGTCGCCGTGTTCACCCTGAGAGCGTTAATGATCAGGATAAAATACCGGATCAGCGGCGGTAAAAGCGCGAAGATCAATGACAAGAAGATTCCCATTGCCATATTCACCGATCACAAGAGATATTGGAATGTTTTTGAACCTCTCCTCGACGAGTTTGAAAAAAGAAAGCAGGAGGTCATTTACATGACCTGTTCCGAAGATGATCCTGCTTTCAATAAACATTACGAATACATAACCTGCGAATTCATTGGCGAAGGAAACAAAGCTTTTTCAAAACTGAATCTGCTCAACGCGTCAGTCGTCGTTTCCTCTACTCCGAGTCTCGGCGTATTCCAGTGGAAACGTTCAAAAAATGTGGACTATTACATTCATGTTCAGCATGGCGCCAATGATATCAGCATGTACCGTATGTTCGGAACTGATCATTTTGACGGACTGCCCCTCTCCGGAGAATATCAGGTCAAACAGATCAGACAGCTCGAACAGATGCGCGGTATTCCCGAACGCGAAGCCCCTTTATGCGGAATCCCGTATATGGACGCTATGAAAAAACGTCTGGATGCAGCAGGACCTGTACCCCCTCACGAGCGCACAGTCCTCATGGCGCCCTCCTGGGGTAAGAGCGGGATACTGTCAAGGTTCGGAGAAAAACTTATCGATGCTCTTATCTCAACAGGATACAAGATCATCGTCAGACCCCATCCTCAGTCTTATGCATCCGAAAAAGAAATGCTAGATAAACTCATGTCCAAATATACAGATGAATCAAAGGTTATCTGGAACAGAGACAATGATAACTTTGAGGTGTTGAGGCAGGCTGATATCCTCATATCCGACTTCTCGGGAATCATTTTTGAATTCACACTTGTATTTGACAAACCCTTGATCTATACGGATACCAACTATGACACCAGTCCTTATGACGTATCATGGATCAACGAGACTCCGTGGACTTTCAAGATACTGCCCCAACTCGGTCTTGAGTTAAACGAAGGCAATGTCGACCGTATCAAAGAGCTGATCGACAGATGCATAGATGACCCCACATTCCGTAAAGGCCGTGATAAAGCAAGAGCGGAAACATGGATCCCTATGGGTAACGGTGCGGAACTGACCGTGGATTTCATCATCAAAAAGTATAACGATGTTGTCGCAAAGCAGAAATCCGAAAAACTCAAAATGAAAGAGAATAACAAAAAGACCGGCAAAGCGAAAAGGAGGCTCAACATTAAATGAACATCCTTTCGTATCTGTATACATTGATAATCACACCGCTTGAACTGTTGTTCGAGAATATATTTATGATCGCAAACAGGATCATAGGAAATGAAGGTCTGTCGATCATTTTCCTGAGTCTTGCGGTAAATCTCCTTGTCCTCCCGCTATATAAGAGAGCGGATGAACTTCAGGCCGAGGAACGCGACATCCAGGCAAAGATGGCGCCATGGATCAAGCACATCAAGAAGACTTTCAGCGGTGATGAGCGTTTCTTCATGCTCCAGGAGTATTACCGCATCAATCACTATAAGCCGATTTATGCACTCAAGAGCTCCGTATCTGTTATGCTCCAGATTCCCTTCTTCATAGCCGCGTATAATCTCTTATCGGGAATGCAGAGCCTTCAGGGCATGAGATTCGGATTCATAACAGATCTCGGAAAAGAAGATGCACTTTTCATGATCGGATCCTTCCCCGTAAATGTACTGCCGATTCTCATGACCGTCATAAATGTCGTTTCGGGAATAATCTACACAAAAGGTCACCCCTTGAAGGAAAAAATCCAGGTCTACGGACTTGCTGCGGTATTCCTGGTGCTTCTGTACCGTTCACCTGCAGGTCTCGTATTCTACTGGCTTCTGAACAATGTATTCTCGCTTGTAAAGAACATCTTCTACAAGCTCAAAGATCCTAAAAAAGCATTCAAGACCGTTCTTGCGGCTGCAGGTGCGGCAACACTGGTCTTATCGCTCATCAGGAATGACTTGGATATAAGACAGAAGGTGCTGCTTGCCGTCGGCGGTATATCGCTTTTTATCCCGCTTGTTTCAGATTTTTTCAAGAAAAAAGATAACACGGAACCCCCAAAAGGCGATACCGCATTATTCTTTTCAGGCGCCGTTCTGATGGCTCTTCTTACAGGACTCGTCATCCCTTCAAATGTAGTGAATTCTTCTCCGCTTGAATTCATCGTAGTTTCCCATCCGGTCAACCCGGGCAATTACATGATCAGCACGATGCTGCTCTCGATCGGAACCTGGGTCATATGGTGCGGTATCTTCTATCTGCTCATGAACGAAAAGAGCCGGGCAGTATTCTGCAAAGCAATATGGACGTTCAGCGGTGCATCTCTGGTGAATTACATCTTATTCAATAAAAAAGCCGGCATTCTCACGTCCACCCTGAATTACGAAAATCCACTTACTTTCGATCTAAAAGAACACTTGCTGAATGCATTCATCATGATTGCTCTGACAATGTTCCTTTGGTTCTTCTGCTTCAGGTTCAAGAAAGCCACAAAATCCATTCTTGTCATTGCTGTCCTTACATCAGCTCTGTTCGGATGCATCAATCTGTTTTACATATCAAAGTCATATACGGGTTACATTAAGAACGAAACATCCTCAGGCGAGCTTCCCAATTTCACTTTAAGCACGCAGGGCAAAAACGTTGTAGTACTGATGCTCGACCGCGCCATAAGCAACTACATTCCATACATCTTCAACGAAAAGCCCGAGCTTATCAGGAAGTTCGACGGATTCACTTTTTATCCCAACACAATATCTTATGGTGCCTACACCAACACCGGCACGCCGGCGCTCTACGGAGGATATGAATACACCCCGGAAAGAATAAACCAAAGATCATCCGAAACACTTGAAAGCAAGCAAAATGAAGCGCTTAAAGTAATGCCAGTAATTTTCGGAGAGCAGGGGTATAAAGTTACCGTCTGTGATCCTACATATGCAGGATATAAGAACATACCTGATCTTTCGATCTTTAAGGATTATCCTTCTTTCCGCTGCTTCAACACTTTGGGAAGATTCAATTATTTCGAAGATAACGAAAAGGCCGGATCATCTGAAAACATTGCTCGCATCAACAATCTTCGCAACAGGAATCTGTTCTGTTTCTCTTTGATGAAGATAATGCCTTATATCCTTCAGGAAACGGTCTATGATAACGGTCTTTACAATGGCTCGAATTCTAATTCGGGCATTACAGAAAATACTGTTAATGCTTCCTCTTTAACACAAACCAGGACAGGCCTTTCAAAGAGCACCGGTTACAGGCAGGAATTCATTGAGGCTTATGCAGTACTCACCAATCTCCCGAAGATAACCAATATCACGGACAGCAGCGAAAACACATTCCTGATGATGTCTAACGACACAACGCATTCGCAGTGTTACCTTCAGAAACCCGAATACACCCCTTCATTTAATGTTGACAACACCGCATATGATTCAAAAACAGGCACGGAATATACCGTAAACGGTGTAACAATGAAAATGTCAGAAGAGCTTCAGGTCGCCCATTATCACGTAAATATGGCCGCTTATCTTAAGCTCGCCGACTGGTTCGATTATCTGCGCAGGAACAATGTTTACGACAATACAAGGATCATATTAGTTGCAGATCACGGCAACGGATTGGATCAGTTTGACGTTAAATGCGGAGAACTTGATACACAATTCTTCATGCCTCTTCTGATGGTCAAAGACTTTAACGCCAAAGGATTCAATGTGTGTGAAGACTTCATGACCAACGCCGATACTCCGTCACTTGCTACTTCAGGCATAGTAAAAGATCCGGTGAATCCCTTTACAGGCAAACCGATAGATTCAAAGGCCAAGAACGGTCCGCAAACGGTGTTCTTCACCAAGATCTTTATAACTGATTACAATAACGGTAACACTTTCCTTCCCGGTTCATGGTATTCCGTAAACGGAAATCCACACGACCCTGCAAGCTGGAAATTCCTTGGAAAGCATTAAGACATTAATATCACTTTATCAGTCCGCCGTGAAAACAGCATTCGTAGATCTGTTCGCCTCTAAAGGTGATTATCTCTTTGCCAATGAACCACTCGTAATCGCCATCGATACTGCACTTGTATGTATAGTCACCGTTGCTGTATTCTTCAGGCCCTCTGAAAGGTTTATCCGCAGGCACATGCAGCAGAGCTTCCTTGAGGAAATCGCCGCTGAAGTTCTCACCGGTCACTCTGCCCAGATAATTCATGCTCCAACAAGGAACATCTGAAATCCAAAGAGCTTCCTCGCCTGCAAACTTATCACCGCCGAGGTAAGTATCGTAATACATATACTCATCTTCCCTGTAGACAAGATCATGCGATTTAACGCGTGAAGAAGCTGTCTCAGCGCCTTTACCGGCATACGTTGCCTGCTTGGCCTTAATAAGGAATTCAACTGTTCTCTTATCAAATGTCATAGTTTATCCCTTTACTTAACATTGCTCGTAAGCCTGATCTTCGGCCTGTCAGGGCGCTGTTCAAACGCAAGTGTACAGATCAGTGCGGCAACAGTTCCCATAAGATCAAAATGGGATGTAAACGAGCTGATGTTATTTGCGTAAGGCTCTCCGAGTTTTATCTCAGGAAGTCCTATCGAGTATCCGAAGAGCATATACGGAACTACCGTATGCATTATCTCTTTATAGTTCTTTTTCTCAACGAAGAATGTCCTCTTTGTGGTAACTACCACTCCCGTCTTTCCGTGAACGAAAATACCGTCATCGTTGTAACAGATTATCTTCTCATCAGGTGACATGCTTCCTGCAATTCTCCCGGCAATGCCTCTCATCTTATCCTCACGGATACCGGGCGCTGAGATCTCATCGAAATTCATCAGATAAACACGCATATACTGAATGATCTTCTCAGATGAATCATAGTCGTTCAGCGTGCGAATAAACGCTTGTACAGCATCGCTGCACTTTGGTGTCGCATTAAGTTTGTCAAAGTCCCACTCATAGATGAACCAGTCTTTGTTTACCGGATTATCACCGATCTCCTGCTTTGTTGTCTCATCAAGTTTGAATTCGCTTCCGCAGTACGGACATACAAGTCTCGTCCTGTTTGATGAAAGTTCCAGTTTTCCGTTGCAGTTAGGACATTTATTGAGCTGTTCCATATATTTTCCTCTTGGTGATATTCAGATATTGTCAGGATTGTAACAGATTATAGTCTCATCAGTCGGAAAGTATTTCTTTCCTTCTTCAAGCTTGAAAGGATGCTTCTTTCCGACTCCGCCAAACCACTCGTAAGGTTCATCGTTTTCAGTCTTTCCTTCAACGATTTCCACGATGCCGTTGCGCATGCATCTCATCAGCGAGATATCCTCAAATTCCTGAGCATGGCCCTGAAGGATAAAGTCCGCCTCTTTCTCAAGGAACATAAGCCTGTCAAGAGACTTAACATAATCAGAGAGCTTCAGGCATCCGTCGAGCATCATCCAGAGATAGTGATTGACTGCATCTCCGGTGAAAAGAATGCGGTCTTCCTTAAGGAGCAGAACGATCCCGCCTGGAGTGTGACCCGGAAGCTCATATACTTCAAGAGTTCTGCCTCCGAGATCAAATACATCCCCCTCTTTCACAGGCTTGAAATCAGGCATTGAGACTCCGCGGGCTTTGCATGCGTCGGCAAATTCAGGCAGGTTCCTGAAGGACTCGGCCATTTCAAGATCCTTAGGATTGAGATATGCCTCTTCCTTAAAATAGACATTTCCGAAAATGTGATCCGGATGGCCGTGGGTATTGATAATCACGATCGGCTTATCGGTTATCTTTCTGACAGCAGCATGAATATCATTGAGGCCGTTCATGGTATCGATAACGGCAACCTTCTCCTCTCCGACTACAATATAGCCGCTGGCCATATGCCCTTCATCCATCAGATATATTCCGGGCTTGAGTTCTTTAACATATAATTCGGCTTCCATACAGATCCCCTTTCAAATGATCACCTGATTGATTATATCATTTAGAGATATCATCTTAACGGATCAGGAATCGAATATGAGGACAGTTATTTGAATTCTATCGTAACAGTAAGGATCCCGTCGTTCAGACTCGCATAGATATTCCCGCCGATCTTACCTGTAAGATCCTTTGCAATGGAAAGACCAAGCCCGGTGGAATTCGTGCCGTCCACGACTGTGTAGTACTTATCGAACAGTCTGGAGACCTGAACCGCAGTCAGTTCAGGCGCATCGTTAGAAACAGTCACGACAGCGTCAGATGTCAGCTTAACAGACAATGACGTGGCATATTTAGCAATATTGCTGAAGACATTGTCGAATATGCGCATGAGCACTTTTCTGTTAGCACTGACCGTAACTTTTTCAGAAGGGAAATCCGTTTCCGGATCTATTCCTTTTGAAGTGAATTCCTTATAGAAAGATATAAGGCTGTTCTCGATTATGCTCTGAAGATCAAGCTCTTCCGTCGATAACTGAGAATCATATTGCATCTCCGAAGATACGGAATAATTGAAGAGTTCTCCGGTCAATTCTTTTAATTCCGAGGTTCTTTCCTTGATACGCTCAAGATACTCTTTCCGCTTATCTTCATCCGTCTCGTTTTCGAGCAGTTCAACATATGAATTGATGGCTGTCAAAGGTGTCCTGATATCGTGAGAGATGGCGGTAACATTCGCCTTCATTCGGCTGTCGCCTTCCTTAAGAAAAACACGTTCCGCATGAAGTTCCTGAAGTTCTTTGTTCAGGTCATTTGCAAGCTTTCGTGCATTCTTATCGGAAGATGTAAGCCGGAAGGCTGAAGAATCCGTTCCTTCGAGGTGATCTTTAACCTGTTCATCTATCTCGCCGAATGCGCGCTCCATCACCAGCACCTTAATGACAAGTGCTGTTACGGTTACCGCCAATGCGGTACAGATACATATGAGGATAGCCTGCCACATGAGTCGATTATATAATATTCCTCCGCTTAACGACAACGCATCCGCCTGCAGTCAGGATGATCAGATATACCGCAGACACAGCTATATACCTGTACAGAACGCCATCCCTGTAGACCGGGTACTGTCCCCAGACCATCATTTCCATCGGGAGCGTACAGATGTTCATCCTCCACATGATCCTAGCAAGAGTAACTTTGCCATCGCCACGGTATTCAGGATTCGGTTTGTCGGTCATGAAATCAGAATACAAAGTTCCGTCTGCTTTGCGGACTGAATACAGGTTGAATCCGCTAACGGGGAAATACCATTCAAAGCCCAGGTCGTTATCTTTGACTTTGGAAAAGAACGCCTGATAAGAGGTGTTGTTCAACTCATATTTCGAATCAAACGCAGCGGTATCCATCATTGTGCTGCCCAGCATGCCATAAACAACGGCCAGGACTATCATGACAAGAAGTGATTTCAGCGGACGTTGGACAAGGAAGATAACCAGAACGGCAATTGAACTGACAACAGTTCCGACCAAGAACTCCGCCAGGAGCAGAACGGCCAAAGACGGAAAATATATTATTGGGTAAAGTCCGTTTACCATTGCATAAACAGCGATTGCAAGAATGCTTATAAGCGAAAAAACAAACAGCAGAATTGCATTGAACAACAAAGAAGACAAAAACACTTTGCGCTTGTCGGCACCGGCAGCAATCATGTTTCGTATAGCGCCTTTTGAATACATCTCTCCGAAAAAGACCAGATCATAAAGCAAATGGATAATCAACAGGATTATTCCCGCAATAGCTGTTATCGTATCAATTGTATACAGGTTATTCAGGGAATCCCTGTATAAAATGTCTTTTCCGGGAATATTGTGAACATAAGTATCAGTGGCAAAATAGTGCCTTGCAACATTAAAAGCATCTTCCTTCTCATATTCGACGGTAACATTCGCATCGTATTTGGAAGTAATATGATTCTTCAGCTTCGCCCCCTGAAAACCTACGATCAGCAACGAGAAGATGATACACGCGCCTATTGCGATGTAGAAAAAGATATCGTGTGTAGCTCTGTAGAGCATGGATCTGATCAGCTTTAACATGGTAACACCCTCTCAGTCAAAATTACGTTTACTGACGATTCCGCATCCGCCAGCCAGAATAAGCACGAGATATACTGTAGAAAAAACGGCATATCTGGTTAACAGTCCGTCACGGTACATCGGATAGATAAAAAACATACTCATCTCAAACGGAAGATTCATGATGTTTGCGCGATAAAGAGTTTGAGCCGCATGAACAGGCGCATCGCCCATATAGTATGGATCCGGAGTATCCGAAAGAAACTCGATCGTTTCATTATCAGCAGGGTAATACGCTCTGCCGACACGGAAATCATCAACAGGGAGATACCATTCCCCTTCACCGGAGATCCTGTATCCGCCCTTAAAGAAATTCTCCAGCTTCACTTGATCAGTTTGGTATGGTCTCGAGAAAGTCACATCACCGACAGAAAGTCCAAGAACCGTCAGAGCAACGACAGAAGTGCAGAACACAAAAGATATGACCGGATTCTGATCAACAAACAGTATCAGGATGAATACTGAAGTGACCGTAACGGTTACAAGCAGGCCGGTAAGGACAGCAGCAACAAACGCAGGCACATATATTATCGGATAGAATCCCGCAATCAGCACACATATGGCAAGTACTGCAAACACAAGCACATACATGATCAGGCACATGGCGGCATTGATTATGATCGACACAAGATAAATGGATGTTTTTTTCGCATTTACGCAAACCATGTTGCGCACTGCATCGTCTGAAAACATTTCACCGAAGAATGCCATGACGAATATCGCATCCGCTGCAAAGATCAGCAGCAGTACCGATGCAAGAAGTTCACTGACCGAACCGCAGTTGTTAAGTGAGACTTCATACTTATTCATCTGTCCCTGAAGGAAATCAAACTTTCCCATATAAACATTCTGAGTAAGTTTGCTTACCAGAAGCGGATCCTCTTCTTCAAACTTTGCAAACTCTGTCACTTCAGCCTCAGTCTCATGGTCATGGTGTGTATACGTTGCGTGATTTTTAAAGCATTCAGAGTATTTTCCGTTCGAACCGCCGAAAAACAAAGTGAACACTTCAAGCAATACGAGTGCCGCCACAATAATCCATACCAGCTTACTGCGAACCAAACGGTATGTCATTGGTTTAAATACGCGTGACATATCAACCCTCCAGAAGATTAATGAAATAGCCTTCAAGGCTCGTATCAGC
>JAIKZM010000119.1 GCA_024682215.1 Saccharofermentans sp.
AGGACTTAAAGAAGAACACCAGTATCTGGCCTGTTTCGAGGTCGACGAGCCATCCGGTCCGGTCTGGAAAATGAGGCTGGTGTACTGGTTCGAAAAGGGCGCCAAGCTCACGATCTGCGAGAAGGACGGAACGCCGCACGATTTTAAGATCGAAGATGACGGGTTCTACATCATCGACGATATCGGTGGCAGCCAAGGCCCCAGGTGCTTCAAGCTTCGCGGCGTCAGGTATTGGACGGAAATCCACGAGCCCGCGGTAAACCCTGATGACACCCTAACCATCGTCGGGTAGGTAGCGATCGCCGATTCGCAAAAAAATATTTTCGTATATTAGGGACCGCACCTGCGGGTGCGGTCAAAACAAATTTGAAGGGAGAAAGAGATGGAAGAAATCAAACTCAGATCATTAAGGCTTAAGGCCAAGGCAATCGGTATAGCTGGCAGCGCAGCGCTGATATGCGCGCTTCTGCTGGAATGCTGCACGTTTACGGGACAGGCAGGCGCGGGTGCGTCTGTAACACTGCTTGAGTTCATCGGCCCGAAGATGATCACCGCTTTCGGACTGGTGGAGATGGCAATCGTGTTTTCAATCCTGAACTATGCAGTTCCGCAGATCCTGACCGGTTCGTTCATAGGACTCTGGGCAGGATTTATCTGCCGCGAGATCCTGAAAACACAGGTTGCGGTTATCGGTGCGGGCGTGTACGTGCTCATCTTGTCAACAGCTCTCATCCTGGCATCAGGCATCGTTTTCGCTGTTGCAGAGCACAAGTACAAGGTGTATGGAAAGACCGACAGGAAATCCAGGCTTCTCAGGAAGCTCGAAGTGTTCTGTAACGCCGCGCTGGGGCTCTCAATAGTTCTGTTCTGCGTATTTGAAGCGCTGATGAGCCACAAGTAATTCGCAAAAAATAGTCCTCTTCTAATAGAACGGCTGCACCTTAGGGTGCGGCCGTTTTTGTATGAAAGGAGTTCCGTAAGGGGATCCCTTATTTTGTTAGCATATTCTGAAAATGGCCAGCTGGACTAGCAAAATGGTTGAATGTAAAAGTAAATTAGAGTCCAGATATGTTTGAACTAAGATAGAGCATACCAGGGGTGTTTCTGAGCGAAATTCTGATGTAAAATCCAAGTAATTTGCTGGATTTTCTCTTGATTTGGACGTGGCAAGCCAGACAGAAGGCATTCTATTTGAAAAAGTAAATGCAACTACTGCCTGAAAGCGGAATATATGTTCTGACTGCCCGGCCAATTTGCTAATTACCTTTTTAGAAGTTTGGGTTTAAGGCACACTTCATCAGGCGGAACTCGATGAAGCGAGAGAACTTCCAGCAGTTTTTTCTGTTCTGGGCTGTTCATTAGATCAAATGGCGATTTGTTGTTGAAGATTTCCCGTGCAAAGCTGTTGATGTGGCATGCAATGAGATTCACGTCTTCCTGGGTGAGTTTCTGAAACGAAGTTCCTTTGGGAAGTATTCGACGGATCAGAACGTGGTTTTTCTCAATGTGAGCTTTTTGCCATGAAGCCTGCGGATCACAATAGAACACTTTGGTCCGTCTGACGCCGGCTTCGGTAAACTCAAGCGAATGGGGATCCTTGAATTCAACACCGTTGTCGGTAAGAATAACCGGGAACAGTTTCCTGAAAAGCTCTGTTCCCAACTGATTGGTCAGCCAGTCGAATATTCTCTCCACGTTTTCCTGAGTGGCAAAGTCGAGAAGGAATATCAGCATGAAATTGCTTTCCCGAAAGATCAATGTAAGCAATGCCTTTAAAGAACCATGCGCGCTCTTTACGGTGTCCATCTCCACTACCTGTGCATACGGATTGGTTTGAGTAAAGATCTGAAAGTCTTCAATCGTTCTGCCACGCCGGTACTTGTATTCAATCCTCGTTAGAACTGATGTTTTCTTTCTTCTGGCTTTATACCTGACCTTTTTAGGCAAGTCGATGTTCCTGACAAGGAAAACGTTCCCGTTGATATACGTGTACAGGGTTTTCTCGGACACGCCGATCTCATCTGCATGCGTAGCGAATATGTGGTTAATGGACTGGCCTTTCTTTATCAGAGGAGATATCAGATTATCTATTCTTTCAAGATCTTCAACCGTCGTCCTTATACCGCATCTGGATTCTTTGAGTTCCCTTTTGTATGCGTCGTGAGCTCTGTTAGCGGAATAGTATGCGTGCACCAGTTTGCAATCGTGTTCCTTCTCGCAGCAGTTACAGACATATGGCGGCTTGTTAAGCCTTTTGCAGCGTTTTGAAACATAACTCTGGCATATTTTGGTGCACTCGTATTTAGTGCAATGGCTGCAGGCGGCAGTGCATCTTGAACTGTTTTCATCGTTGCAAATGCCGTGTTTACGGCACTTGATGTAATTGATACAGTCGTTGGAATCCTGCTCAAGCCTTCCGGCGAAGCAACGGTGAAGTCGGATCTCTCTGGAAATCGTGGCCGGTGATCTGCGAAGTCTCTTTGCAATGTATGCAAAAGTGAAATCTTCGGCAATGAATTTTTCTATCAGCGCTCTGTCTGACAGAGATAAATGCTTGGACATATCTGGCTCCTTTCAGGCCGGACAGTACCTTATTATTCATTGCAAACACTGACTTTGTAAAACTAAATATTCAATTTGTAACGGTAAATGTTGAGTAAAAATTCAATTTACTTTTTCATTTAAGGTCCTCAAGACCCGGTTTACTGTCCCAATAAAAGAACTCAATTCTGTTATACTTTTAACTATAAAAGTACTGTTCATAAGTTGAGGCTTGTTATGGCAAAAAAGAATGTCACATTTTTCTGTAAGGAATGCGGTTATGAGGCCATGGGATGGATGGGCAAATGTCCTTCCTGCGGCATGTTCAACACCTTTGTCGAGGCTCCTTCCGAAGACTCGGGCAAAAAGGCCGCCAAGACGGATTCTCCCGCTCTTTCCGCAAATTCGTATTCATGGACGGATTCATCCGTTACGGTAAGGCTTGAGGATGCCGGCAAGGAAAACTACAAGAGATTATCCAGCGGCATAAGCAGCCTCGACCTCCTTTTCGGCGGCGGAATAACCGAAGGCTCGGTCACTCTCGTCTGCGGAGAACCCGGCATCGGCAAATCCACGATCCTCATGCAGATCGCCAACTCTTACAAAGGAAGCGGAGAAGTCCTTTATGTATCGGGCGAAGAATCACCCGCGCAGATCGGCATGCGTGCTGAGCGTCTCGGCATCAAACGCAACATTCTCATCTGCAGCGAGACGAGATTTGAGAAGATCGCCGAACAGATCAAGACAAACAAGCCGTGTCTTTGCATAATCGATTCCATCCAGACGCTCTATTCTGAACAGGTATCGGGCACACCCGGCGGTGTTGCTCAGACGCGCGAGGTCACGGCGGGTCTCATAAGGATCGCCAAGACCAACGGGATCACGATAATCATGGTCGGCCATATTACCAAGGACGGCACGATCGCCGGTCCTAAGACGATAGAGCACATGGTTGATACGGTTCTCGTATTTGAAGGAGATGCCACGGGCGGTTACAGGATAATCCGTTCAGCGAAGAACAGGTTCGGCAGAAGCAACGAAATAGCCTTTTTCGAAATGGGAGAGAAAGGACTTATCCCGGTAGACAGCTCGCAGGCTCTTCTTGTCGCGGGACGCCCGATCGACAGTCCCGGTTCTGTCCTCACATCGACCATAGAAGGCAATGATGCATTGACCGTCGAAGTACAGGCACTTGTTGCCGAGAGCGTCTATCCCAACCCTCAGCGTATGACCTCAGGGCCTGACCGCAACCGGATCATGATGCTGCTCGCCGTATGCGAGAAGATGATCGGATTGGGACTCGGTACAAAGGATTGCTTCATCAATGTAATAGGAGGCCTTAAAGTCAGCGATCCGGCAACCGATCTCGCCATCTGCGCGGCTCTCGTCTCATCGGCAAGAGGCATCGCGGTAAAAAAGGATACCCTGATCCTCGGCGAAGTCGGTCTCTCAGGTGAGATAAGGCCTGTCACCCGCATACTCAAGCGATGCCTGACGGCAGCAAAGATCGGCGTAAAGACCGTCGTGCTTCCCGGAAGCTGCAGACAGGCAGTGGAAAAGGAAGAGACCGGCAACGGAAGCGCCGCTCTCCCCGAATTCATTTACGCAGACAATCTCAAGGAAGCAATAGACATCTTGTTCTCATGATCTCCAGGAGGTGAACGGTATGAACAGAAAATGCTATTTTCTCATCCCCGCAGCAGGAAGCGGCAAGCGCATGGGAGGCCCGATCCCCAAACTTCTGATCGACATCTGTGGACATCCGGTCATTGCAAGGACGCTGGAAGCAATATCCTATTTCACATCACTGGTCCCGGATACAGACTGCAGAATCATCCTCATTACGACTCCCGATCTCAAGCCGCAGCTTGAGGACATCGTCACAAACTACTATTCCTATCTCGATGTCAGTTTCGCAGAAGGCGGAGCGACCAGATCGGCATCCGTATTAAGCGGAATCCGCGCAATAGAGGATGCAAGCCCCGATGACCTCGTGCTCATACATGACGGAGCCCGCTGCATGATCACCCCTGAGGAGATATCCGCCGTTTGCAAAGGCCTGGAGAAATCTCCGGTCTGCGCCGTAGCCGTTCCGGTAAAAGACACTTTGAAAAAGGTCTCAAAAAGCAAGAACGGAAAGTTCACGGTAAAGAGCACCCCGGACCGGAGTGATTTCTATGCCGTGCAGACACCGCAGGGATTCAGATATTCAGAACTGATGAAGTGTATGGATTACTATAAATCCGAGGAAGGCACTCTCGCAACAGACGATACTTTCATAGCCGAGGAATGCGGTCTCAAGGTAACCATTGTCGAGGGCAAGTACTCAAATATCAAGATAACCACACCCGAAGACGTGGCGGTCGCACGCGAGATCTTAAGACTGAGATGGGAAAACAGTCCGTTTGAGGATTAGATCTTTTTCCTGAACGATAGAATAACGAATGCCTGGATGCCTTCTCCCCTGCCGAACTCAGTGAGGCCTTCTCCGGTGGTGGCAGTTATTCCGACTGATGAAGCGGGTATGTTAAGCAATTCTCCGACTTTGGCACGGATAGCGTCAAGGTGGGGCTTAAGCTTTGGAACAAGGCATTCTACGGTCATGGAGCAGTGAATGATCTCGCTGTCGACGAGATCCTCAAGAGCTTTTTTCAGATATACGGAGCTGTCTTTGATCCCTTCCTCAAGACAGAGCTTGTCGGCAATACCGCCGAGAACGATCTTACCAGTGAGTCCGGAAACCGCATTTGTGATCGCATGAAGGATAACATCACCGTCGCTGTTGGCAAGGACAGGTCTTTTTGAGGGAACGGGAACTCCCCCGAGCATTATGCTGCAGTCACCTGAGGGTTCGCCAAATCTGTGGCTGTCCTGTCCTATGGTGCTGATATATGAGTATTCAGACATAGTTTTAACCTCCGTTCATGCTGTAACCGTTTTCGGCCAGCCAGTCCGCAACCTGCTGCATCGTCCATGATCCGCGCTGAGAAGTGCCGAAAACCTTATCGGGCTCACCGTTCTTATGAAGGACAAATTCGGGGAGCAGTTTTATCTCATGCTTGCCGACCATTTCGCTGAATTCTCCGGCGTCAAGCGTAACAACCGTCAGTTTCCCTGCCAGCTTCTCCGCAAGTTCCTCTACGACAGCCGTGATGCCGCCGTCCTCACCATAGACTGAAGCATGAAAATACAGAAGGAATGCCGTATCGTTCGAAGCAAGGAGCTTATCAAGATCCTTGATCTCTCTGTACTGTATGCCGTAAACGGGATTGCCGGCTTCATCCTTCTCGCCTTCAACCTGTTCATAAACCATGCAGGCAGCAGGAAGATCGTATGCATATTCCCCCAGATAATCCCGGAATCCCGGGCCTGAAGATGCAGAAGCTGCCGTACCGTTCTTTCCGCCGCACGAGGCCGCAGGCAGCAGAAAAGCCGCGGTCAAAACGGCTGCGGCTATTTCTTTTGTTATTCTGACAACAGTTTTTTGCACAGTGATACAGTGCCTTCCAGGAGATCTTCCGGAACAGATTCAACATTTCCGGCATCGACGAGTTTAGTAACCGAAGGATCGAGCGGGAGCTTGTCGAGAACAGTTGAACCTATCTCAGCAGCAGACTTTTCGATCGCGGATCCGTCACCGTAAAGTTCTATTCTGTCACCGCAGTGAGGGCAC
>JAIKZM010000122.1 GCA_024682215.1 Saccharofermentans sp.
TAAATGCTTGGACATATCTGGCTCCTTTCAGGCCGGACAGTACCTTATTATTCATTGCAAACACTGACTTTGTAAAACTAAATATTCAATTTGTAACGGTAAATGTTGAGTAAAAATTCAATTTACTTTTTCATTTAAGGAGGACATTTGTTCTAAAACTGTCCTATTAATCGACCACACATCTGATATAGAGCTGATATACTGAAGTCATCATAAAGAGTACGGCACCTAGCCCCGACCAAGTGATGTACCGTTCTCCGTTGTAGTTTTATCCATCACCTCCGTTGATCCCGTCGATTTGGCCGGCGGGATCAATTATCAAAAGAAAGGGGACTGACAGTTATGAAGACTTTGGACGAAGAAATGAACCAGATCTATATCAAGGAAGCTGCACAGGAATATCTGAAGACAGATGAGCCTGAAGATATGTTCCTTCTGATCGCACAGATCGTAGTACGTATTCATGATGAAGGAACGGTCCCCGTGCCGATGATGAATTCCACGAGTGTCGTATGGGGAGTACCGCCTGATGCTGAAATTGAAGATGTTTTCCCTGCGGATGAAGGTCCCGGAAGGAGAAGCTGCCTGATCGATTATGAAGGTGAGAAGTGGTTCCCGCTCTTTACCGATGTAGAAGAGCTGGGCGGGCTTGAAGAGACAAACATTGTTGAGGACATTCCGATCAGAACCGTTATAGAACTTGCATTTAACGAAGAAGACATATCAGGGATCGTGATCAATCCTAACTCGGAAGCTCTTGCAATGCGCAAGGAACTTCTTTACGTAATACTTAACATCCTTGAGAATGAGGATTCGCAAGCGTGCTAAAATAGTTAAAAAGTCTTTTGAGGTGAATCATGATCCGCGCAGTCTTGGGAGACATAACAAAGATCACAAACGCAGAAGCGATCGTAAATGCAGCAAACGAGAGCCTGCTTGGAGGCGGCGGTGTTGACGGAGCGATCCATTATGCCGCAGGTCCCGGGCTTAAAGAAGAATGCAGAACGCTCGGAGGATGCAGGACCGGTGAAGCAAAGATCACCGGTGCTTACGATCTTCCGTGCAAATACGTTATCCATACTGTCGGTCCGAGATGGCACGGAGGCAATAATGGCGAAGCCGAAATTCTCGCTCAGTGCTATATCTCTTCATTGAAGCTTGCAGCCGGGAAGGGAATAAGAACAGTAGCATTTCCTTCTATTTCAACAGGAGTATTTGCATATCCTGTTGATAAAGCGGCAAAAGTTGCAGCCGATGCTGTCAGGTCATTTATCAGTGAAAATCCTGATGCATTCGATGAGATACAATGGGTGCTCTTTGATAACCATACCAAGGTTATATATGAGAGAGCATTAAGTCAGAACGAATGAAGTCTTACAGGCAAGGTGCTGATCGATGGAAGTCATAAATGGCGAATGGTACATGGAAGGCCCCGACTGGGATGATGAAGGCTGTATCCACAGCAGCGGTGAGCTTTTGGATGTCATTGAATCCATAGGTTTTCTACCGTTATTCGGAAATTCGATATCAGGCTTTTCTGTTGAGAATATGACAGCTCCTTCGTGCTGGTGGTGCGGAGATTCAGATGTGGATCCGTGGGAGTGGAGAGGGATCCTTGCCCGTACGGGCAAGGTTGCATACGGCAAATTCTTCGGAAACAAAGCCGGTTTCATATCAAAGAAATGGTTCCCTTATTTTGCCAACTACCGCCGTGACGGATATGATTTTGATGCGTTATATCAGGACGGTAAAGCAGGATACAAAGAAAAGCTCTTAATGGATCTTTTTGTGCCGGAAGGAAAAGATATGTGGGATGTTAAGCCTCAGGATCTCGGAAAGGACGGATGTGCAGCTTCGCTCTATACTCATGAGATGAAGGAAAAGGCCGGGTTCGGTAAGGGCGGAGAGAAGAATTTTGAAGGTGTTCTTTCTAAACTTCAGATGCTGACTTACCTGACAGTCATGGACTTTAAACCCAGGATCAACAAGAAAGGCGAGGAGTACGGATGGTCCGTTGCCGTAATGACGCCGCCTGAATATCTTTGGGGATATAAGTATGTGACAGGCAGATATAAAGAGACTCCTGAGGATTCTTTAGACAAGATCGTTAAACAGATAAAAAAGCATTTTGATTGTGATGAGAAGACGTTAAGGAAGTTCTTATGAATGAACCGGTCACACTTGTTCAAAAAGGGGCTGCAACTGCGCCTCTGATTGTATTTAACTCGTTTGGCGATGAATGGAAACAGGTTGTGGAAGCACTGGATGATCTCGATGGGAAATCTTATTCCATGCTTGCTGTTACATGCTCCGAATGGAATAAGGATCTGGCTCCGTGGAAGGCGGATGCGGTATTTAAAGGTGAACCGGGTTTTGAAGGCGGAGCAGAACAGTATCTTGACCGTCTGACAGGTTCCATACTGCCCGAAGAAGTAAAGAAGCACGGACTGGAACCTTCATCTGTATACATCGCGGGTTATTCAATGGCAGGGCTTTTTGCGGTCTTCTCGCTATATAAGACCGGTGTGTTTGACGGTGCCGCAAGCTGCTCCGGATCACTATGGTTCCCTGATTTCAAGGAGTTCGTCTTTGAAAATGATTTTTTTCGCACCCGTCAAAGATCTACATGTCATTAGGTGACCGTGAATCAAAGACAAAGAATAAAGCCATGGCTGCTGTGGAAGATAACACTAAGGCGATCGCAGAGCATTATAAAACCGTGGTGAAAGATGTGCTTTTCGAGATGAATCAGGGAGGACATTTTTCAGAACCCGCACTGAGAACAGCGAAGGGAATAGCGTATCTTTTGAGAGAAGACTAATCTTTTTTCTTGATCTTATCGCTTATCTTGTTTCCGAGTGCGACACCGGCTGCGGTCTGAAGTACGCCTTTGACAAAAGTTCTTCTTCGTTCGCTTCTTTCACTCAGCATATCCATGAAATCATCGAAGCGCTGATCAGATTCGATCCTGCCGGCCTGTCCCTCGTATGCAAGTAATTCCTTGTAGTCTTCGATAATGTCTTTTATCTTTCTGGTGTGGTCTTCAACGAGCGAATCTATCAGATAGCCAAGTCCGTCAGTGCTTCGCATGTTGTTGGAAAGTCCTGAATAATCCCAGTCCGGAACATCTAGTTCTCCGGGCAGATCGTAGGAATCACAGACCGTTTTCCAGGAAGACTCATAACTGTCGAGCAGGCCGGAGACCTTTTCCTGAATGGCAGATACATGAGTTCTGGAGAGAAGGTCATTTGGAAGTGCATGGTATATGAGACTTGTTTTCGGGAAGACTTTATCTACAAGATCCGATTCGAAAGTCTGACCTGAAATGACAAGGTTCTTCAGTGTCTTATAGTCGGCTGACTGATAGGGAACACCGGTCCTCGTGCTGTTGAAGATGAAATCATATAATTCAAGCTCCCTGTCGCATTCGTCTTTCATGGCGGCAAAATAAAGACAGAATTGCGCCAGTTGAAGTTCTCTTAAAGGCTTCATTGCATTGTATTTAATGGAGGTTTCTTTTCCTCTGAGACATGCCCACTGAGATTGTTTCAGAGTTATGGTCTTACGGATGAGCTTTGTCTCTATGCTGTCTATCAGAAGCTTGGCATCGCTGATCTGACCGATCTCACCGGTAAACTGAAGACTGTCGTTTTCAGCTCCTCCGAAAGGAACAGAGTATGTTTTTATCTCTTTGAAAGCAGCGGTCAGCTTTTCTGCGATCTCATCAGTCTGTTCCGGATCATCCGAAAAGATCTCGATCACAGGAGCGTAATTGCAGGGGAGGATATCTTCATCGTAGTAGCGCTGATAGATCCTGCCGTCTTTTCTCGCGAGCGGGAATTTCATGTAATCGATAATGTATCTGAAATTTGCGGTAACGAAAACATACGGGAAAGAGAACCTTTTGTCCGCTATGTTGGAAAGCTGTTCTTCAAAGTTTCCGCTGCCGATGAATGTTACCGGGAATCCCGTGCTGAGTCTTTCGCGAAGATCATTCAGAAGACAGTCATTTGCGGGGATAAGGTCTTCGCGGTCAGCGCACTTTAGAAGATGAAAGGCCAGCAGGTCAGAAGTGAGCTGAAAGAAGTCAGGCATAAAGGCGCTGACGGGACACCCGCAGGAAGGGCATGCTTCTGCTCTTTCTGAAACCATGTTTCCGCAATCAGGACATTTGATCAGACCCACGGGCGTTACCTCCTGAACTGATAATAAAGGTGTAAGAGAATGTTTGCAATGATATTTGATTGACGCATTTCTCCGTGATTTGTAAAATCATTTCATTGACATAAGGAACCGGCTGGGGGGATCGCTATGGAACAGACAAGAAAATGCCCGTCCTGCGGCGGCACGATGATATTCAATCCGGGATTTAAGAGCCTTTTGTGCCAGTCTTGCGGCAGAAAGGAAGTTATTCCCGAGCTCGTATCCAAGATCCCCGTTGAAGAGATGGATTTCCTTACCGCGCAGAATACCGCGAGCCACGATTGGGGCATGGAAGCCAAGCTCGTGCAGTGTAAGCAGTGCGGCGGCGTAACTATCCAGAACAAACTTCAGATGTCGGGCTTCTGTCCTTTCTGCGGATCTACTACCGTGGAGGCTGCAGACCCCGCGCAGGACATAATGGCTCCTAACGGCGTCATCCCTTTCGAGATCACGGAGAAACGCGCGCTTTATATCTTTAAGGACTGGATCAAGGACAGATTCCTGGCTCCCGAGCTTCTTGCACAGAACGCGCAGCTCAACAAATTCTATGGAGTATACGTTCCGCTCTTTACATTTGACGTGCTTACGATAAACCGTTTCACGGGTCATTATAATGAGAACAACAGGACTCTCTTCAAGAGCGGAAGGTTCCAGCATCAGGTCGATGATTTCCCTGTAGTTGCAAGTAAGCAGCTTTCAACGGACAAGCTCTTATTGAACGTCATAAAGGATTACAGGACGAATGAGGCCAGGCCGTATACTCCTGATGCGTTGGCGGGATTCCCCTGCGAGCATTATTCTGTCGGCCTGTCGGAAGCATGGAACGGTATCGGAAGCGAAATGGATTACTATCTGAGGAATCAGGCTTTAAGGCAGGTTGAATCCAAATTCCTTACGGGTATTCAGATGGCAACAGAGTACTATAACCTGAAATACAAGTATTTGGTCGTACCGGTATGGATCAACTCGTTCTTCTATGACAACAAGCTCTACACCGTTCTTATCAACGGCCAGACCGGAAAGATCGACGGCCAGTGGCCGAAGTCGTTTGGGACTTTTGCGAAAAAGACTGCGATGTTTTTCCTGGGTTCATTCGGAATCGAATAACATATTATGTTTGTCGTATATGAAATGAGGCGCGGGTGCAAAGATATCTCTGAACCGGAGATAGACTGCATACCGTTTGATGAGAAATATCTGGAGCAGTATAAGACTCTTTATAACGCTGCTTTCAGGCCGATGAGAGAAGCTCTGGACATAAAGCCGTACGATTGGTACGGAAATGACAGGGCTGTTCTTGCGAAGGCAAACAGCATCCATCTTCTGACGGAAGGTGATGAACTCATAGGTTCCGTTTCCCTGACAGGAAATGAGATAGACGATCTTTTCGTAAATGATTCGTATAGGCGTGAAGGCTACGGAAGAAAACTGCTCGTCTGGGCGATGGATCAGCTCGCTGTTCAGGGTGCTGAAGAGTTTGTTATCCATGTCGCGGAATGGAATGAAGGAGCGGTCAGGCTGTATCTTGATGAAGGCTTTCAGATAACGAAAAAAGAACAGATCGGGATACAGATGGTGTTATATGACAGTTCTTATAAACAGCGTGTGTTTGGATTTACGGATAAGTGTTTTGAAGAACTCGGAAAGGAGTTTGAGCCTGACGGACGGCATGGCTTTTATAACGACATAGAGAATGCATTTGATGTGTTTTACTGCGTGGTGGATAACGGAAAGGTCATTGGAACGGTAGCGCTTAAGAAGCTCGATGAGAGTACGGCTGAGCTTAAGTCGCTGTATCTTGATAAGGACTACAGAGGGAAAGGTCTGGGCGCACGTCTCTTGACTGAGGCTATTGAGACGGCGAGATCGCTCGGGTACGGGAGCATCGTTCTGGATTCGATGAAGCAGTATGAAAGTGCGCGTAAACTTTATGAGCAGTTCGGCTTCAAGGAAACCGAAAGGTATAATGACAACGCAATGGCTGACGTGTTTATGAGGCTTGATCTGTGAGGGATTTCTAAGAGATCGATGAAGGACAGGAAAAAAGGAACATCCAAAACATTGATCGTGATCGGTACAGTGGCATTCATGCTGCTGTTCTTTATCGCTGCGCTTGTCACATGGACGCTGGGTTACTGGCACGACATCACTTTTGACGAGATCGTCTTTTATCTCAGTTCTCCGCTCGAAGGAACGGCGGGAAACGTCATAAACGCATTCATCCTAAAAGTCGCAGTGCCGGCGGTTTCTGCCGCGATAGCTTTCGCTGTTCTGTCAGCCGTGCTGCATAAAAAAGACAAGGACAGGGTAAGGAGGATCATTGCCTGTGTGATTATCTTTGCTGCCGCTGCCGTGTCGGTCATCCAGCTTGCAAGAGCAGACAGAAGATACGGCATCCTGAGATACATCAGGTCGCAGAACAGCAAGTCTGAATTCGTGGACAACTACTATGTGGCTCCGACAAAAGACAACGTTAAGTTTCCGGAAAAAAAGAGAAACCTGATCTTCATATATCTTGAATCGATGGAGACAACTTATACCGACAAAGCTCACGGCGGGGATTTCGATAAGGATGTCATACCTGAGCTTCGTGAACTGGTGACGGACGGAGGCGAATGCTTTGAAGGCAGCCGCGGGAAGCTGAATGGCGGGCATGTCATGACCGGTGCAACCTACACCATGAGCGGGATTGTTGCCCAGACTGCGGGGATCCCGATCGCAGGCGGCAAGACAAATGCGGCGACAGCGCATGCCGATACGTTCTATCCGGGCATCAGGGCTTTGGGGGACATCTTAAAGGACGAAGGTTACAACCAGGCATTCATGTGCGGATCTCCGGTGTCTTTCGGAAGCCGGGAAGTTTATCTGAAGAGTCACGGCTGCGATGACTTTTTCGATTACGGCTACGCGGCAGCAAACGGATACATACCGAAGGGTTACAAAGTCTGGTGGGGATTTGAGGACAGTAAGCTTTTCGATTTCGCGAAAACGAAAGTAAAAGACATGGCTTCTTCAGATAAGCCCTTTGCGCTCACGATCCTTACCGCTGATACTCATTTCGAGGACGGTTATGTCTGTGAGCTCTGTCAAAAGGAATTCGATACGCAGTATTCCAACGTCATCGCATGTTCTTCAAAACAGGTCTCGGAGTTTGTCAAATGGCTCAAGCAGCAGGATTTCTATGAAAACACCACGGTAATACTTTCCGGTGACCACATCACGATGGACGCCGACTACTGCAAAGACGTTGATCCGCAGTATGAGCGAAGGACATACACGAACATAATCAACTCAAGCGTAACACCTGTAAATGACAGGCACAGGGAATACACGACATTTGATATCTTCCCGACGACCCTCGCTGCTATCGGGGCAAAGATCGAAGGAAACAGGCTGGGACTTGGAACCAATCTTTTCTCTGACAACCCGACGCTCTATGAGCGCTTCGGCAGGGCGGTGCTTGAGGATGAACTGACCAAAGACAGCAAGTTCTTCAGGGACATAAGCAAATTTGATCCATTGTCAAAGACCATCCTGGAGGATCTGAACTACCTTGAGATGGAGTGCTCTTATAAAGACCCCGGAATGGTGGAAGTCAGTTTCTGGGGCATTGACAGGGCAGGCCTGGCAATCGATTCAGTCAGAGGTGAGTTTTACGGTGCTACGGACGATATGGCGGCTTCGTGTGAATTCACGCTCGGGCCTGACAAGTCATGGAAGGGTACGTTCAGGACGGATCTTTCATACAGGGAAGTCTTTGGCGGACGATTGAAGCTCATAGCCAGGGATTCTTCCGGTGAAGATCACGTCTTTTTCGAAAATACCGACGGACGTTCACTGTTCAGAGCGGATGACATACCGTCTTATCTGAAAACGGTTTCCGGGCTGGGTAATGTCACTTTGTTTGTCGCTGCCAGGGGAAATGCATCTTACGGACTTTCGAAAAAGACGGCTGAGTCATTTGGTGCCGCGGGACTCAAGTGTACGCTTTTCGGGAGCGGGCAGAACACATACTGTGCGGCAAGCGGTACAAATATAACCAGAGAAGAGATCTCAAACGCGATGCTGACGTTAAACGGTTCTGTTAACGGCGTTGAGTATCAGGTAACTTCAGCCGATAACGTTGCTTCGATCGTAATAAACAGAAAGGAATACTCGCTTGACCTGCCGGGGTTCAATTTTGTCGTTTTTGATGAGCAAAACGGAAAGGTCATTGACAGGGCGGCATTCGACTTGTCTCCCGAAGCTGATTCCCGCAGACTGACTTCTCAAAATGTTGACATCGGGATCAGATATGACGGCGGCAAAAAGACCGTGGATCTCTGGGTCGGCGGGGCAACGCCGGAAGCCTTTGCCGCAAGGCAGCTGCACATATACATGTTCATCTGGGATAAGAATGATCCAAAGGCAATACAAAGGATCGTGCTCAAACAGGGTAAGCAGATGACCTACAGGGACGGAAGCACTGTTCCGTACTATTTTGCCAACGGACTGGATGTGTCTGTTCTTGATCCGTCGTCGTTCGGTATGATGCTCTATTTCGTCGATGACAGTGACGGGGCGGCGGTCTATAAGACCAGGATCGTGACAGATCTTCGGAAAGAAGAATACAGGGATCCTCAGATGCCGTCATACATTACGTTCAGGGAAGAATAAGGCGGGTCCTCGGGCATCCTATTTATTATTTATCTAATATAGACGAACACAGCCATATATCTTTGTAGTATAATCGTTCGCGATGAAGATTCGAATGTTCTTTACAATTCTTATATGCAAGATACTGAGGTTCCTTGGGGGACTGTTAGGCCGCGGTTCAAGCTGGCCCGGAAAGATCGCGCTTAAGCTCTTTCCTGATATATTGTCGTACCTCAAATACCCTGATACCGTGATCGCGGTAACGGGATCCAACGGTAAGACTTCCACTGTCGAGATGATCGCTCATGTGTTAAAGGAGGGCGGTCTGAAAGTTGCCTATAACAAAGAAGGCTCCAACCAGACGGAAGGCGTTACGACTTTCCTGTTAAATGACGCGACATTGGGCGGGCGCATCAAAAGCGATGCGGTCCTGCTCGAATCCGATGAGAGATACATGAGAAGGAGTTTCAGGTTCTTCCATCCGAGATATCTGATAATCACCAACCTTTACAGGGACCAGATGACCAGAAACGGCCATCCTGAGTGGATCTACGACATCATAGAGCGCGGTATCCACGATGACATGACGCTGGTCCTTAACGCGGATGATCCGCTCGTTTCAAAATTCGGAGCAGGAAGGGAAGGTACGCTCTATTTCGGAGCTGATCACCTTGACTGCGACACGTCCGTTAATGACAGTATCTACGATGACGGCAAGTACTGCCCCATCTGCAAGAAGCCGATGGAATACGAGTACTATCACTACAACCATATCGGCAAGTACCGCTGCACCTCATGCGGTTTTGCAAGACCTGACACGCGCTGGTCGCTGACGGGGACCGATCTCGAAAACGGAAACATTACCATAAACGGCAAATATAAGATCCCGCTCACATTCAATGGTATCTACCACTGCTATAACACGCTTGCTGCATTTGCAGCGGCAGACCTCGCAGGAATCTCCAAAGAGAAGGCGGCAGAGGCTCTCGGAGGTTATATCCTGAAGTCCGGCCGTATCGTCGATTTCACATTGGACAAATGTGAGGGAAGGCTTTTGCTTTCAAAGCACGAGAATTCCATCTCCTATGACCGTTCGATCGACGTTGTCGTAAAGGATCCTGCGAAGGTGAACGTCATGTTCATCGTCGATGCCATAAGCAGGAAGTATTTCACTTCGGATTCCTCATGGCTTTGGGACATTGATTTCGAGAAGCTTAACACCGGCAACATCGGAAAGATCATCCTTGCCGGAAAATACTGCAATGACCTTGCAGTGCGTTTTGAGGCAGCCGGGATCCCCGCCGGGAAAACCGAGATCTTCGAGACTGTGATGGAAGCATCACTCTATGCAGGAAATCTGACGGATTATCTTTACGTGATCACATGCTTCTCAGACAAAGAGAAGATCCTGTCACTCGTTAAGAGAAAGGAGCTCTCATGAAGGCATCGATCCTATATCTGTACTACGATTTCATGAACCTCTACGGTGACAACGGCAACGTGAGGATAATGGAGAAACGCCTGAGAGATCAGGGCTTTGATGTCGAAGTCATCAGGAAGACCATAACTGACGATGACATCAGTTTTGAAGGTTTCGATCTCATATACTGCGGTTCGGGAACCGAATCCAGACTCTTTGCGGCCGCAGAGCACCTTAAGGCATTTGAAGACGGCTTTAAGAGCGCGGTTGCTGCCGGAACGCCCGTTCTGTTTACCGGCAATGCATGGGGCATGCTCGGCAGATCCATAACGTCTCACGACGGAAAAAAGACCGGCGGTCTCGGACTCTTCGGATTTGATGTCAGGGAAGAGATCAAGCAGAGATTTACCGGTGATGCGGTTGAGTCCGCTAAAGGCTTTGATAAGCAGTTTATCGGTTTTATCAACAAGTGCGATGTCATCGACGGTTTTGACGGATATATGTTCAAGGTCGAAAAGACCATCGGCCAGATCCCGTATGCCCAAGACGGCGTAAGGAAGGACAACCTGTTCGGCATAAGCCTTATCGGTCCTGTCCTTGTAAAGAATCCGTTCTTTGCCGAATACCTGGTCAGGCTTATCGATGAGAGGCACGGAGTTACATACAGGGAAGAGCGTTATGAGCATGAGGAAAAGGGTTACCGCATGACGCTGAAGGCCCTTACGGAATAGTAAAAGCACTTGTTTTATGGTATCTTGATTCACGGAGGTTACTATGCATTACAAATACAGGCCGGTCGGGGTATGCCCCTTCAATCTTGAGTTTGACATCGATGAATCTTCTCGTGTCACCAATATTCGTTTTGACGGCGGATGCAACGGTAATCTAAAGGCTGTCGGCAAACTCTGCGAAGGCATGACCGCAGCAGAGATCGCAGGAAAGCTCGCAGGCAATACATGCGGCTTTAAGGACACCTCTTGTGCGGATCAGCTGGCAAGGGCAGTGCTCATGGCTGATTCGGAACTCGGAAGATAAGAGCGCTGCAAATAAGGGGATAGATATATGGCAGACACGATCAAATGTCCGAATTGCAGTGCAAATCTGCGGTTCGATCCCGAGACTCAGAAGCTCGGATGCGATTTCTGCGGCGCAACATTCGACCCGTCTCTTTTTGAGGACAAGGTCGAAGAACTGACAAAGGATGAGGCAATGAGGTTGGAGCAATCTGCACCTCAGAGCGAGCCTCAGCCGCAGGCTCAGCCTGAACAAGTCTCGACTGAAGTTTCTGAGGCGATAGGACCTTCAGAGCAGTCAGAAAATGGCGCAGCTCAGATGCCTCCACAGGACGGGCAGATTGAGTTTGTATGCAACTCCTGCGGTGCCAGGGTCGTTACTGACAAGAACACATCAGCAACGTTCTGCGCATTCTGCGGTTCACCGGCTCTCGTCGGACAGAGACTTACCAATGAGTTCAGGCCTCAGTACATGATCCCTTTCAAGGTGTCTCGTGAAAAGGCTGAAGCTGCCTTCATGAAGTGGGCTGGCGGCGGCAGATGGACACCTTTCGGATTCGTTTCAAAGCAGAACATAACCAAGCTCACGGGACTCTATGTGCCGTTTTGGCTTTTTAACATCAAGGCTCATATCGATGTAGAGGCTTCCGCAGAGGATATCTCGTATTCCGGCGAATACCGCACCACCAAGTACTATCAGGTAACGAGAAAGGGTGATGTGGAATGGAAGAACATACCGCTGGACGGTGAAACGAGGATAGATGACAAGCTCATGGAAGCCATCGAACCGTTTAACTTCGAGAGACTGATCCCTTACGATTACAATTATATTCCGGGATTCTATGCCGACAGGTATGACCAGGATGCACAGGCTCTTGCCAAGCGTGCAACTGACAGGGGTATCGCCGGCATGGACTCGGTTATCAAGGAATCCATCGGCAAGAAATATGACCGGCACAGGATCAAGAGGAACAGCAGCACGATCACTTCCATGGCGGCAAACTATGCGCTGCTTCCTGTATGGTTCATGGCATATAAATACCACAACAAGATGTATTATTTCGCCATGAACGGCCAGACCGGCGAAGTAGCGGGAAAGGTCCCGGTAAGCACTGTTAAGAAGACTGGTTTCTTCTTCATCGCACTTGCGATCGCTGCCGTTATTGCCAGACTGATACTTGGCATTTTCATGAGAGGTATCTGGGGATGAGCGGAAATAAGAGTAATAACAATCAGAAAATATCGATCTGGAGTGAGTTGAGCGGCGCTTCTGTCGGAGTGGGGATCGGCCTGCTCGGAATCGTCATCGTCGCCATCTTCTTCTATATCTTCATGAACCTTTCCCCTGCGAAAAAGGTCAGGGTTGACGACTATGCCGAGGTCTTTTCGGAAGAGGAAGAGAATGCGCTCCGCGATCTCGCTTCCGGCCTTTCAAAGGAAAAGGACATCAATGTCGTTCTCGTAACGACACGCAATAAGGGTGACGGTTATTCAAATTCCGACTCGGACTGCGCAAGGTATGCCGGCGATTACTATATGAGGAATGTCAACACGGTTCCTCTTCAGAACAACTCGGGCATCTGCATCCTTGTAGACCTTACGATAGATAAGGACGGCCAGCGTTTCTTCTGGCTCTATACTTACGGCACTGCTCATTTCGCGGTCAGTGACGATGAGTGTTCAAACCTTTTCTACAGAAACAAAGAACTTCTCGGAAGAGGGGAATATGCAGCCGCTTTGACGAATGTTCTTCAAAGGCTCAATGATTACAGCTACAAGGGCTATGGCGCGATTGTTTTCTTTACGATGATCGTACCGGTGCTCCTTGCTCTGATAATTACATATTTTTCAACTCCGATGAGAAAACTCGATCCCGCTCCGGAAGCATCGCAGTACAGGATAAGTCCCCCGAAATCCGTCACAGGTGAAGACAAGTTCTTAAGGAAGACTGTCGTACGCGTGGAATCTTCGTCCGGTGGAGGCGGAGGCGGCGGCTTCTCCGGTGGCGGAGGAGGCGGAGGAGGCTTCTCCGGAGGCGGCGGTGGCCGTTTCTGATCACGGAATATGAGGTGGCAATGTTAAGCATCGTAGTGCCCGCTTACAACGAAGGTGAGCATATCTATGACAACCTGAATATCATCGACAAGTCGGTCTCGCGCATTACAGCTGATTATGAGATCGTCGCGGTCAATGACGGCAGCAAGGACAATACGGGTGCCGAAGTTGCCCGTGCAGCATCTGAGAATCCGCATATAAGGGACTGCGGATATGAAGTCAACCGCGGCAAGGGCGGAGCAGTCACCTGGGGCATCAACAACAGCAGGGGCGACATAGTCGGCTTCCTCGATGCGGACCTTGATCTCAATCCCGACATGTTTGCAGGTTACGTCAAGGCAATGAAGGATACCGGTGCGGACATAGTGATCGGCTCTAAGATGCATAAGGATTCAAAACTCGAATATCCGTTCGCGCGTAAAGTCTTTTCGCTTTGCTATTACATCATGCTCAAGGTCCTTTTCGGCCTTAAGTGTCACGATACACAGACGGGCATCAAGCTGTACCGGGGAGACCTGATAAGGAAACTTGCCCCTTTAAGAAAAGTTGACGGTTTTGCGTTTGACATCGAGCTTCTGGCGCTTGCCAACAAGTGCGGTGCGAAGCTTGTTGAAATGCCGGTCGAGCTTAATTTCACGAGAGGCGAGTCCTTCGGAAGGATCAAGTTCAAGGATGTCTGGAAGATGTTTACGGACACCTGGAAGATATGGTGGGACTTAAGGATCAGGAAGAAATACCAGCTGTAGACGGCATGAATCAGCCTGTGCGCGTGCTGCCCTGTTAAAAGATATGTGATTTATACATATTTGTGGTGCAAATGAAATCCATATGTTTTATAATGACCTTGATATCAGAAAGGGCAAAAGAAAGCAGTTGAGTTCTATACCTAAAGAGATTACCGAATATAAGCTGGCCAAGGAGTTGTTTACCCGTGGCCATGACATTCTTATCGATCCTAAAGCTCATCAGATGAAGAACTTTACTCAGCACGGCAAGACGACCGTGTTTGAGCACTGCGTTTCAGTTGCCAAATTCTCACTGCTCATGGCCCAGTATCTTGAGAAGAGATTCGGTGTCAAGTTTGATAAGGACAGCCTCGTAAGAGCAGCTCTCCTTCACGATTATTTCCTTTACGACTGGCATGATAAGACCATCCCGGGACACAATATCCACGGGTTTACTCATCCCAGGACAGCCTGCAGGAATGCCGACAGGGATTTCGGCCTTAATGACATCGAGAAGGATATCATCAGCAAACACATGTTCCCGCTGACATTCATGCCCCCGAAGTACCGTGAGAGTGTTCTCGTGACTTTGGCTGACAAGTGGTGCGCTATCTGCGAGACATTCAAGGTCGACGTTTCTTCATACATCATCTACCGCGTAAACTACCGTATCGCGCTTGCCAACGGCGAGCTGCAGGCAGGCAGCGAGACCGCGGAACAGACTGCCTGATCAGTCTTTTAACCGGCGCCTGATATGCGTCTTTCAAATCTCACAACACTCATATACATAACAAAAGGGGATAAGTGCCTCTTTATCCGCAAGACCCGCAAGGGCGATATGAACCTGGACAAATGGCTCGGGATCGGAGGACATTTCGAGACTGACGAGACACCTGAGGAATGTGCCCTGAGGGAGCTCAAAGAAGAGAGCGGTATTGTCAGAGGGGATCTGAAAGATCTTGAGTACAGGGGCCTAGTGACATTCCTTTCTTCAGAATATGAAAGCGAATACATGCATGTTTTCACGGCGAGCGTTCCGGAGGCATTTGAGGTTCCGGTAAAGGCGTGCGACGAAGGAGAACTTGCCTGGGTGGAGCTTGACAGGATCAAGGATCTTCCCGTTTGGGAAGGCGATAAGATCATGTTTGATTATCTTTTTAACCGCACGCCGCGCAGATTCTTCACGATGAAGTTCAGATACGAGGGTGACCGTCTGGCATCCCACGAAGAACGGGAATATCTTTAATTGCATTTCACCTTTGATTTTTTGCCACTTACCCCGTTTTATGACACGGGGCGTGAACTTTTTGCTACGATGAGGCCACGAAGGAGGTGAGACACATGATCTCAAAGTTTTTAAAGAGCAAATGGTGGAACCTGACGGCTGCCATAACTTCATTTGCCACGATAGGATATGTTATTTTTATTGCAGTTGCATTCCGCATTTTCTTTGTATGGTTCTTCGTGGCATCGCTTTATATGACGGTCTGCGAACTCGTGAAGTTTTTCACATATAAAGAAAGGCATGATGTAACATAACAGGTACATTTATTCACCGGAGGCATTCTAAAGTGAAAGTCAGCATAGATCTTTCAGCTGAGTACAGGGAACCGTATGCCGTTATCCATACCGACAAGGTAACTGATGAGATAACGCGCATAATCGACATGTTCAGCAATAATGAGACACCTGTTACAGCTCTTCAGAACGAAGAGGAGATAGTTGTTCTTAAGCCCAACGAGATCTATATGGTCAGGGTCGAAGGCGGAGATACCGTGATCTACGGTGAAAAACAGAAATTCCGCTCACGCAAGAGGCTTTATGAACTCGCAGAACAGCTGGGAAAGCAGTTCATGCAGATCTCGAAAACCACACTGATAAACCTGACATATATAGACAGCATAGAACCCGGATTCAGCGGCACTATGCTGATGAGGATGAAGAACGGAAGCAAAGACTATGTTTCGAGAAAGTACCTGCCCGGGTTCAAACGTTATCTCGGATTATAGGGAGGATCTGAAAAATGAAAGAGACAGTAGAAGAACTGATAAGAAGTACAGTCATAAGCATAGGAATGGCACTTGCGATCTTTTGTATCATCGGACTCGTTTTCGATGTCATTAACGGCGGAAGATTCACTCTTGAAAACTACAGCTTTACGAAGATGGTCATCGGAAGCATGATCGTAGGCCTGGGCTTTGGTCTGCCTACAGTCGTTTATAACAAAGAAAGCATTCCGATGCCTATAAGGGTGGTCATTCACATGGGAATCGGCTGCATCATCTATACGATCGTCGCCTATTCCGTCGGATGGATCGGAAATTCGGCGACCGTCATGCAGGGAATCATCATCGCCGCAGTCCAGCTTGCCGTGGCGTTTATCATATGGTTCTGCTTCATGACTTTCTACAGGAAAGAAGCAAAGAAGATGAACGAAAAGCTTCAGGCAATGAAAAGATAACGAAAATAACTAACATTTGCCAAATAATCAATTCTAAAACCAGGCATCCTTCTGCTATAATCCGCGCGGTGGGAGGCTGTCTTATGAAGAGCAAAAAGATCATCAGTCTGATCCTGACAGGTGCATTCCTGCTTACCGGATGCAGCGTCAGCAAAGAGACACAGGTTACAACAACTGCAACAACCGCAACGTCTGAGACTACTGCTCAGACTACTGTTCAGCAGAAGTTCGCATATAATCCTCACCCGTACTCAAAAAAACTCTCCGAGAGGATCCCGCAGGAAAACTGGGATGCTCTTTATAATCTCTCCGATGCCATAAGAAAAGGTGAGAGCACATTCAAATGCGCCAGCGAGGAGGCATACAAGTGGTGTACGGACATTACCGTGCTCTGCTGCCTTATCCCGCCCGCGGGCACCAAGATAGAAGGCAAGAGCGATGACGGCTCCAAGGCTTTCGAGAACGGCACCGGCAAGATCCACTACAACATGCCTGTCGAAGAGTATGTTAAAAGACAAGCAGATTTCGAGAAGATGATAGAAGACATACTCAACAGCAATATCGAGTTTGACGATACTGAGTATGAGAAAGCACTGAAGCTTTATCTTTATGTGGGGAATAACTACGTTTACGGTGAGATGACAGAGCAGGAGGCAAAAGACGGATATCTGTATCTGTCATTTATGAACAAAAAGGGCGTCTGTGAGAATTTTGCCGGCCTCTATGCATACCTTCTCCTTCAATCGGGCGTTGATGCGTTCAGCATAGGATGTTTTGACAAGAACTGCCACGCATGGACTTATGCGGTCATAAACGGTCAGGGATATCACATCGATACTACCTGGGCTCTTAAAGGAGACCGCGAAGGTATTTATCTTGATTACTTCATGATGAGTGACAACGAAAGAGAAAAAGATGACTGCCCGGTCGGAGATCTCACGGGTGCTCTGATACCGCAGTACTGGGCGAACCACACATCCTGGAAACTGCCTGCAGCGGATGGCCGTTATAATCTCAGGGAATGGTGTTATTTCGAGTCGCTGGACGAAGAGAACAAGATCCTTCACTATATCGATATGTATAACGAGCACCGTGAGTTCTATTATGAGTATGTAAAATAAACGGAAGGCCGGAATATGGAAAGAGATAAGAGACTTGTATTTGATACGATCCCCGAAAAGTTTGACAGGTGGAGAGTCAGATACGATCCGCAGCTATTTGATCATATTATCAAGACAACGGATCTTGGGCCTGGAAAGAGCTGTCTTGAGATAGGCCCGGGAACAGGTCAGGCATCTGACTTCGCGATCAAGAGCGGAGCCGATTATCTTGCGATCGAGCTCGGTTCACATTTAGCGGACAAGATGCGCGAAAAGTATTCGTCTTACCCGAATTTCCACATCGTGAATGCTGATTTTGAGACATATGATTTTGGCGGAAAGAAGTTCGACCTAATCTATTCTGCCGCTACCATCCAGTGGATAAAAGAAGATATTGCGTACAGCCGCGTATTTGACCTCCTGAAGGACGGAGGATGCCTTGCGATGTGCCTGATGGTATCCGAATACCAATCGGAGGATCCGGAGCTCTACGACGAGATCCAGGAGGTCTATGACAGGTATTTCGTTACCGACCAGCCATACGATCAGCATTTCGACTATATGAACGGCGGGAACTACGGACTGACCTTCATCGAAATGAAGTCATGGCCGGGAAGAAGAGTATATACGGCTGACGAACATAACGAATATCTGGGCACCCATTCTACTCACATTGCCTTGAAGGAAGAGTACAGAGATCTCTTCTTTAACGGTGTTCGTGATGCTGTTTTAAGACACGGCAACAGGATCGTGTTCAACGACAAGTACGTACTTTATCTATACAGAAAACACGCCTGAGCATAACATCATTTTGCTGGGTTTCCGCACAGGCGAAGCACGGAGGACTTCAGCGGGCAGAATGAATGTTATGCGATGTCTTTTTTCGTGAACTCCTCATATGCTATCAAGAGCACTGTTCCCGTCATTACCACGATATAGAGCACCATGGACCAGAGCGGATTGTTGAAATCAGCTCCGGCAAACAGGTTGAATTCCATTTCGTCTGTTGCCACCATCAGATCGATGTAGGGAAACAGCTTATTTACGATATTCATGTTTGCCAGAGGAGTGAAGTCCAGGAATCTGTGCGGCATATCTGATTCCAGAAGCATTTCCGGAACATTATGGAACAGGAGCATTCCGATGGAGACTCCGACAGACACTCCCGTGTTCTTGGTGAAGCAGGATATCATGAAACCGATGAAAGCATAGAAGAAAGTCGGTATGTTCTGCACCAGATCGAAAAGGATCATGGCAAGTAGAAACGGCAGCTCTTTCACGTTGCCGCCCGAGACGTACAGATATGAAGGTAGAGTATTAAACCCGAACGCCAGTCCCGTTCCTAGGGTTGAAAACAGTGTGAGTGCAACGGAAGAGAAGAGCATCCAGGTGATTATCGACAGGAGCTTAGCGGTAAAGATCTTCCAGCGCTTCACGGGCGCGATGATAAGCGATTTGATCGAGCCCGTAGCCAGTTCCTGTGAAACGCTGCTTCCGGCGATCAGGACCAGGAGAACTATAAGACCGAATCTTACGACCGAGCTTGTATAGTAACTGACCATAATCGAGATCATGCTCTTTTCGTTATACAGATTACGGTTCTCAAACTTGTAGTCTAATATCTTAATGCCGTTCTGAAGGATTTCCCTGCGTTCTTCCGTAAGGATGCGGGGAAGTACGCCCTGATCTTCAAGGCCGGCATCAAGCAATTCCTGCTTTTCCTGCTTTTTACTAAGGTATTCCATCAGGTAAGAACCGTCAGTGAAATTAAGCTCCCCTTTCGGGTCAGAAGATGCAAGCTGTCTTATCATCCTGATGTACGCGGGGTCATCGTTACGCAGTTCAAGTCCTTTGCAGAACGGTTCATAGTCGTGTTCGAAAAGAGCCTTGCGAAATACAGCGCGTGCAGCGGAAAGCTTGTCATACTCCTTCAGCCACTCGGCATCCCGTTCCTCGAAAGCAGTCATATCAAGAGAGATCATACTCTGAATCGATTCGCGGTAATATTGCAGGGCGCTTATCGTAAGCCAGTTATAACTATCCGGATACTTATTGAAATCAAATTCCTTGAGCATGTCCTCGTACAGTATCTTACGGGATAAACCGCCTGCGATATCGTTTCCAGTATAAAGCGTCATCGGGAAAGATTTTTCAACGCCGTCAACTTCTATCGATACAGTCTGGGTCTTTGTGCTCATTCCGGAATTGTTCAATTCGGACTTTGCTTCGTTAAGAGATTCTTCGCAGCGCTGCCGGAAATTCGATTCCGAGCCGGTAAAAGCGTCGTCGTTGTAGATTATCTTAAGCATGAACGGGAAACCAAGCGAGATCAGGAAGAGCACCATTGCAACTACGATCACCGACGGTCTTCTTGAGATCTTTATCATTTCATTTGTATAAAGGGCTCTTATCTTACTCAATTTCGATTCCTCCTCCCGTGACCTGCAGGAAGACTTCTTCCAGAGACGATTCGTTTTTCTTTACTTCGCTTATGTCAACGCCGCCGGTGACTAAAAGCCTTACGACGGATGCGATGTCTTCCTCACTGATCTCGGCACTTATGATGCCGTCCTTAATGTCTATATCAGATGCATTTTCGCTGCTTTCAAGAAGCGTTTTGGCCTTCTCCGTGTCAGATACTTTGATGAAATATCTGGATGCGGAGTTCATTTTTTCGAGTTCATCCATCGTGCAGACACTTATGAGCTTACCGTTGTTGATGATACCGACGCGGTCGCAGAGAAGCTGCATTTCCGAGAGAATGTGACTTGATACCATGACAGCACCGCCTTGCTCGTGCGCATATTTTTTTAGTACATCACGAAGCTGGTGGATACCCGTCGGATCGAGTCCGTTAGTCGGCTCGTCCAGGATCAGGAGCTTTGGCTTATGCACCATTGCCTGGGCAAGACCGATACGCTGCTTCATGCCCAGTGAGTATTTTCTGATGGGATCTTTTGATCTGCCCGAAAGCCCTACTTCATTGATGACTTCATCAATGCGTTCCTTAGGGATGTTGCCGTGGATCCTTGCGTACATCTCGATGTTCTTACGTGCGGAAAGATTGACGTACATTTCGGGATTTTCGACTATTCCGCCGACGGATGCCATAGCTTTTTCATAATCCTTTTTTGTGTTGTAACCGTTGATAAACACTTCTCCCTCGTCAGGGAAGATAAAGCCGAGGATGCTCTTGATGACCGTAGTCTTGCCTGCGCCGTTGGGACCTAAGAAACCGAATATCTCGCCTTCCTGTATATCAAAGGAAACGTGGTCTGCAGCTTTCTTTTTGCCGTAGATCTTGGTGATGTTCTTTATGCTTAATGCCAATTGTTTTTCTTCAGCCATACAGATCCCCCTTTAGAACAAGTCGGAACGAATAATGAATCCGACGACGACCCATTCTTCATTAACATATTCCATTTGGAGAATGAATTCACCGGATCTGCTGTAGGTCTTTCCGCTCTTGTCAATTGTTTTGGAAGTGACCGTTCCCTCTATTTCAGCAGTTTCTTTGTGCAGTTTGGGTTTCTTGAACTGGGCAGTAAATGTAACCTGCCGGGGTTTTACATCATTCAGGAGATAACTCCTGACGGAATTCATGGCGTTTTCCGTCAGTTCTTGCTTGAGAGTATTGCTGTCGTAAACATGCGGTTTGACAGAGGCATATCCGTCATCGAAATATGAGACATACTTCGTTTCGTTTTTCTCGAATTCGGCCGCATCTACATCGGGCATGTTCTTTGGCCATTCGTAAAGGTGTGCAAGTTCCGTAACAAATGTCTCGGCTTTCTGCATAGCGCGGTCTTTACGCGCGGCATATTTAGCCGTATCGATGAAGCAGATGACTAATACAGTCACTGCTAATATCAGCAACAGGACTAAGCCTTTGTTGATCTTTCTTAACTTGTGTTTCATTTCCTCACCCCTAAGATTGATTGCTTAAGACTAACTATAAAAAATAATTTACCACAAAAAAGAACCATAGCAAATTCTGATAACCCTTTGGAATAAAACAATATTAATTGTCTGATGTATCTTTTATATATCGTTATGAAGACATTTCAAATATTGCTTTGAAAGGAATTGGGGAGAATGCTTGAAAACTAATAAAAATATAGCGCCAGGGGCTCTTAATATGCTATTATTTTTTTAACATTCATGTTTGATCTTTAAACAGGAGGAGCTAGTTATGGGTTCGGTTGAGAAGTCATTCAGAAAAGGCGAGATAATCATGAAAGAGGGAGACGTCGGCAAGAGTTTCTTCAAGCTCCTGGAGGGTAAGGCCGGTGTTTATGCGGATTATGCAAAGAAAAATCCGTTCAGACTAGGCTTCCTCAATGCGGGTGAGTTCTTCGGAGAAATGGCCATTCTCGAAGAGTCTCCGAGAAGCGCCACGATCGTCGCTGAGACAGCAGTTACTGTGGTCGAGATCCCCGATAATGAGATGACAAAGTATTTCAGGGAAAACCCCGATCAGATAATCGAACTGATGAAACACCTTGGAAACAGGATACAGACGATGGCCGCTGATTATGCGGAATCACAGGTTCTTTTAAAGCAACTAAAGGATTCTGATGAGGCTAAGAAGAAGTCTTTGTTCTCCAAGATCAAGAAACATATCGATACATATCAGCTCAATAAGAACAAGATGAACGAACCTGACGGCAAGGCTCTCCGTGCCGAGTTTGACAAACTCAAGGATGACAATACCGGTGACATTAAGAGTTATGGCAGGGGAACGTTTATCTTCAAGGAAGGTAAGACCGAGAACTGCATGTACATTCTTCACGACGGAAGCATAAGTCTTGTAAGTGATTACCGTACCAAGCAGGAGGCAAAGCTTAAGGAATATGATGCAGTCTCATTCTTCGGCGAGATGGGCATCATCTCTGAAGAACCCAGAACTGCTACTGCAATAGTCGAGTCAGGTTCTGCCAAGGTCGAGACGATCAGCCCCGAAGATCTTCAGAAACTTATCAAGACATGTCCTGAGAAGATCGAACTCATTCTCCGTCACATGTCTTACCGCCTGAGAAAACTCAACATAGATTTCGTAAATGCGTGCAAAGAGATCACGGAAACCTATCACGGAACATGATCTGAAAACATCAGAGCAGCAATACGGCGCCATCTTCTGTATTTATGATACGGGAGGTGGCGTTTATCATGGCGTTACCGGAACGGTGATTACACCTGATTACTTACATATGTTTCTTGCGCTGGCAATTTGGCCTTGTTATCATTTATTCCTAAATAGCCGGCCGTTTCCCGGCGGACTGATAAAGTGAGAAAAGGACCAGGGCCATGAGAAGGATCACATTTAAAGCACTTGCCTTAACGGCTTTTGTTTGTATACTCTTCGGCCTGGCCTCATGTAACGGTGCAAATAAGGAAACTTCCATGATCACGTCTATATCCGAAAGCAGTATGGAGACAACAGAACCGACTGCAATGACAGAAACTGAAACGGAAACAGTACCCGAGACAGAAACGCAAACTGAGACGGAAGCGGAAACAGAAACAGAGCCTGAGACAAGTGAAACCACTGCGGCTGAAACGACGGCTGCTGCAACGAAAAAGGCGACTTCTAAGCCGACTGCCAAGCCTAAGGATCTTTCTCCGAAATGGGTAAGGGATCTTTCACAGGCTAGGAATACAAAGAATACCCAACTCGTTATCGTTGCAGCCGACGGTATGAGCAAGTCTACCGCAAAGGTATCGATGCATGAGCGCGATAAGAGCGGAAACTGGATACAGATCTTTTCGGTAAAGGGTCTGGTAGGAAAATACGGCATGGTCGCTGACAAGGACAGAAAAGAAGGCTGCAAAAAGACACCGATCGGTGTATATGCATTCAACAAGGCTTTCGGAATCGCAAAGGATCCCGGCTGCGCGCTTGGGTACACAAAGGTCACAAAAGATCTGTACTGGTCAGGCGATCAGAGAAAAGGCATGCAGTACAACAAGATGGTCAGCATAAAGGACTATCCCAAGCTTGATACGAAAAACAGCGAGCATCTCATAGATTACACAAAACCGTATCAGTACTGCCTGAACATAAGCTTCAACAAGGAGTGCAAGCCGGGCAAGGGCTCTGCCATATTTCTGCACTGCACCGGAAATACGGGTTATACGTCGGGGTGTGTATCGATACCGAAGAGCTATATGCTCAAAGTGATGAAACGGGTCAAACCCGGATGTGTGGTCATCATAAATACCGCAGCTAAACTTAAGGCGAAATAAGAACAAACCTGTTATAATTTTATTTCGGGTGATCGTAAATCTTTCGGATGGAGATCTTAATTAATGGGCAAGGATCAGGACGCATACAAACAGATCGCTTTAACACTGGCGACTCATTTTGACGGCCTGTATTATATCGACATTGAGTCGGGCGGTTTCAATGAGTTTGTAGCAATTCAGGAACTCAGGGAAGCAGGATTGCCTTCAAAGGGAAAGGACTTTTTCAAGTCCGCGGTAAAGACAGCCCGCAAATGTATTCACCCTGATGATCTTGATGCCGCCGTCGAGTTCCTCAACAAGGACAACATGCTCAAACACCTTGCCGATCATGATTCTTGCGTGGCCATATACAGACTGGTTAACAACGGGGAGATCGTTCATATCCGTTATGTGGGATTTCTTTCCGAAGATAAAAAGCACATAGTTTTCTGTGCCAAGAATGTCGAATCCGAATACAGGGCAGCCGAAGAGCAGAGAAAGAATCTCGCATCCGCTGAACTGATGGCCCGGTTGGATGGCCTGACCGGGATCCGCAATAAGCACGCTTTCAGTGAGTACTCGGAATATATCGAAAATGCGATCGAAACCAAAAAAGAGGTCGTGCCTTTCGGGATCGTCATGTGCGACATGAATGACCTCAAGCGCATGAACGATACAAGGGGGCACAGTTACGGCGATGAGGCCCTGCAGAGTGCCAGCCGCATGATCAGTGAGACATTCAAGAACAGCCCGGTATACAGGATAGGCGGAGACGAATTTGTCGTTATCCTGACGGGAAGTGATTTCAATAACCGCGAGAAACTCCTCAAGCAGTTCAGGGAAAAGTCGGACGCAAACAGGATCGCCCGTTCGGGCCCTGTGGTCGCGAGCGGCATGGCTGTTTATCATCCTGAGAAGGACGCGAGCTTTGATGAAGTGTTCAAACGCGCCGATCAGAAGATGTATAAGAACAAGAGCAAACTGAAGTCGCTAAAGCTCATGGAAGACTTCAGAAAGATGGATAAGATAAAAAAGGCTATCCCTGAGGAACGCAAGAGACTTCTTGATGCATTCTTCGGAGCGATGTGCACGATGAGCAATGGCGGATATGTTTATCTTAACGATATGAGATATGACTTCTCGAGATGGTCGCTTGCGCTCGTTACAGATTTCAATCTCGACTCTGAATACATGTATCATGCCGACAGTATCTGGCAGGATTACGTGCATCCGGATGATGTTGAGATATACAGAACGGCTGTTGATGCTGTCCTTTGCAAGAATGACGATGTTCAGCAGATCTGCTACCGCGCTAAAAGAGCTGACGGCACTTATGTGCTCCTTAAGACCAGAGGATTCGTACTTGTCGATTCGGAAGGAAAACCCGAGTATTTCGGCGGCATCATAATACCCGAAGGGAATAACTGAGAAGTGATATAATGCTCTTATCCGGCAAGCCGTTTTGAGGTTTTGATGGAGAGCATATGGGTGATAAAAAGAGATTTCACATAGACGAACGTTATGTCACCGTCAATCTGACGCTGAGCATAATCATCTATTCGGTCGTCGTCCCGTTCTGTGTCTATCTGTGCGTGGACAACTACGTTCACGGAAACATGCTTGTCGCAAGATACGCGCTGTTCTGCGCCGTCATGACCGCTTTGGGAATAGTGTGCTTCTCCATATGCAAGTTCGGAAAAAAGAAACGCCGCTGGCTCATGCATGTGGCGATCAACATCGAGTGCATCGTCTATTGGATCACGTTCGGATTCTTCCTTTATACCGGAGGTTATGGCGGCACGAGCATATTCCTTCTTTTTGTTGCGGTGCCGGTTGTTTTCTTTTTCTTTAACCTTTCATACGGTTTCTATTTCTGTTTCGTCTTTTTCGTGTTCATGTGCGTTTATCTGAATTCCCCGCTGAAAGATGCGGGATATCAGTTCCCTGAAGCTTATTACTCGCGTCTTCCGATGATGTATCTTGCCATTATGATCATGTGTGCCGTTGCCCAGTATGAGACTGTTAAGGCAAAGGTAAAACAGGACAAGGCGATCGGGGAGGCGAGACGTGCCAGTGAGGCCAAGACAGACTTTCTCGCCAACACCAGTCATGAGATAAGGACTCCGATAAATGCCGTTCTCGGAATGAACGAGATGATCTTAAGGGAAGCCGTCAAAGCGGAAAAGCTTAAGGATGCAGCTCCCGGGGAGTATCAGGAGGCATTCAGGAAGATAAGGAATTATTCCGGAAATGTTGACAGCGCAGGCAACAACCTGCTCGCCATAATCAATGACATCCTCGATTTCACGAAGATTGAGGAAGGAAAGATGAACATCGTTGAAGTTGAGTATCAGCTGAGCTCCGTTATCAATGATGTCTGCAACATGATCTATTTCAAGGCACGTGAAAAGGAACTCGATTTCGTGACCGATGTTGACGAAGACATACCGGACCGGCTTTTCGGTGACGTGGTAAGAGTCAGACAGATCATCACCAACATTCTCAACAATGCGGTTAAGTACACGGATAAGGGAAGCGTTACCCTGAAGGTGTACGGAAGAAAGAACGGGAAGAGTCCTGACGGAAAAGACATGCTCGAACTCATCGCTGAGGTGACCGACACCGGTATCGGCATCAGCGAAGAAGATCTCGGAAAGCTCTTCAGGAAGTTTGAAAGAGTGGATCTTCAAAGGAACAGCACAAAGGAAGGCGCCGGACTCGGCCTTGCCATTTCGAAGATGCTCCTGGACATGATGCACGGAACCATTACGGTAAAGAGTACATACGGGAAGGGTTCAACTTTTACGGTGACGATCCCGCAGGTTGTCCTGTCTGAAGAAGCCGTCGGTAATTTCAAGGAGAAATTCGAAAAGAGCATAGATTCGAAAAAGACGTATCACGAAAGCTTCAGAGCATCGGATGCCAGGATACTGATAGTCGATGACACAAGAATGAATCTGATCGTTGCCACGGAATTCCTCAGGGAGACGAAAGTCCGCATCGATACCGCTTCAGGCGGAAGGGAGGCCGTGGAACTTGCGCTGAAAAATCCTTACGATGTGATCCTTATGGACCAGAGAATGCCTGAAGTGGACGGTGAGGAGGCATTCCGCAGGATCAGGAGCCATAAGGACGGCCCGAATGCGAATACCCCTGTCATATGCCTTACCGCAGATGCTGTAGTCGGAGCAAGGGAAAGATATCTTTCGAAGGGCTTTAACGACTATCTGACCAAGCCGATCGACAGCACCTATCTTGAGAGGATGCTGAAGAAATACATTCCTGCGGAAAAGATAGAGATCGTAACCGAAGAAGAGAAGGCCGCCTCTCGCCTTGAAACTGACGGGAAGGCTGAAAATCCGGTCCTTAAGGCACTTGAGAAATGCGGTATAGATACTTCAAGAGGGTTGGAGAACTGCTCGCAGGATGAACGATTCTATCTGACCATCCTGAAGGAATATGTTAACGCATCAGAAGAAAAGAAGGCTGAACTTGCAAAATCCCTGGCTTTAGGAAATCTCAGGAACTATGAGATAATCATTCACTCAATAAAGAGCACATCTGCAACCATAGGTGCAGATGTGCCGTATAAACTCGCTCAAAAACTTGAATCGGCAGCCAAGGAAAATGACCTTG
Source organism: Saccharofermentans sp. (assembly GCA_024682215.1). Taxonomy (GTDB): domain Bacteria; phylum Bacillota; class Clostridia; order Saccharofermentanales; family Saccharofermentanaceae; genus Saccharofermentans. The sequence goes on from JAIKZM010000122.1 coordinate 27,474, forward strand.
ACCGTGTCCTTGCGGATCACGAGGGATTTCTTACCGAATATAACAAGGTGCTCGACGCCGCAGGATCAGCTGTTAAGGATCTGGACGATCCGGATGAAGACGACTTTGGTGACGACGGAGTAATGGAGTTTGCCCCTGATCCGGATTGAGGATCACTGGATCGTGAGGATATCGGAGAATCCGGTTACGTCGAAGATCTCCTTGACCTCTGATGAAACGCCGGAGATAACCATTGTTCCCTGCTTGTTCATGGTCTTCTGAGAAGAAAGAAGAACTCTTAATCCGGCACTTGAGATATAGTCGAGTTTTGCAAGATCGAACTTCAGAGCGGTAACTCCGCCGAGAGCATTGTTGAGCTCGGCTTCGAGCTGGGGAGCTGTGGTGGTATCGAGTCTGCCTTCGAGAATGACTTTAAGGTCACTGCCGTTTACGTTCTTTGTGATGTTCAACATAGTTGATCCTCCTGATATGTTTTCCTTAATTAATTACTTGATCAAAATCCTTTTTTGATGGTCAGACGATTCTGGTTGTCTTTGTATTCATAAGAGACGTCATCCATGCTCTTCTTGACCATGAAGATCCCGAGTCCTCCGATAGGCCTTTCCTCAGCAGAAAGAGTGATATCGGGATCCTCGTTCTTGAGCGGGTCATAGGGTGTACCCTGATCTATGAAGGTGATGCTGACGGCACTGTTGGCTTTGTCGGCCTCGATCTGTATTACCGCCTCACCGTCACCGGAAGGATATGCATAGTGAGCGATGTTTACAAAAATCTCTTCTATTGCGACATCGATCTGCATCTGGGCTTTAATGTTGCAGTCCATAGATTCCAGGATCGAATCCGCAAAAGATAAGACTTTATCGAGTTCTGAAATGTCTGCTTTTATTCTTAGCTCTTTCATTTCAACGCCCGCCTTTCCGGATCTGATAGGTCCATTATACTTTAAACTCAGCATCGTTATATCATCGAACTGCTCGGTGCCTCCCGAAAATCTTAAGATGCTGTCGCTTACATTTTTGTTTAGCAGTGTCACATCCCCGTTAAATGGCAGGTTCAACGCGCTTGTAAGACGCTGCTCTCCGTATAGTTCGTGTTTGCTGTCGTTCGCTTCGGTTACTCCGTCTGTGTACAGATATATGATATCACCGGGAGACAGAGTTGTCTTATGTTCTTCGTAGACGATACCCTCCATGCAGCCCAGCGGAGGGGAGTGATGCTCCTTGATGAGCTCAAACCGCTTGCCGCTTTTGCATACGGCGGGGTACTCGTGTCCCGCATTGGCATATCTGTATTCTCCCGTTGAAAGCGTCAGGACACCGATATAAGCGGTAACGAACATGTCCAAATCGTTGTTCTCGCAGAACTGGTCGTTGACTGAAGCGAGTATCTTGGCGCAGTCCCTGAAATCGGTAAGTCCTCTGTTCTTGATAAGTGTCTTGGTGACCATCATCATGAGCGCTGCAGGGATACCTTTGCCCGAAACGTCAGCGATAGTAATTACAAGATGATTGTCATCCGGCATGTAGAAATCGTAGAAATCGCCGCCGACTTCTTTTGCGGGGTTCGTTGATGCGTGAAGATCGAATTCCTTCCTTTCGGGATACGGAGGGAAAGAATGGGGAAGCATGCCCGTCTGGATCATTGTGGCCATGCGAAGCTCGTTCTCGGAGATCGAACGTTCCCTGCTCTGTATGACGTTAAGAACGCAGTACATGAGGAGCAGTACGAGCATAATGACAGGAGAGGAGATCGACAGTCCGAAAGTGAATATCGCAAGGATTCCGGATGCAAGCGGGAAAAATGCATACATGTAAAGGATGACGATCTGGTAAATCTTGAACCTCTTTCTTGCAAGGAAGACCAGGAAAAGAGTTAATACCATGCCGGCATAAGCGTAAAGATCAGATAACAGATACAAAGGTCCGCGGTGATAGTGACCGTCTGCCGCGATGTAGAAATAGAATCCGTAGCCGAGGTTTATTATTCGAAGTATCACGGCGCCGAGAAGTCCTATTGCCATGAACATGTTGACTATCCTGATCTCGCGCTGCCTGAGATCGAGATAAGATACTACGTAGCGCCAGAAAAGATATGTCATTACCGGCGCGCTCATGTAGTAGAAGGTGTTGGCGATGGCATTGATATACGCCTGTGAGGGATCACCGTCAACGAGCCAGCAGATCTCATCCAGGAAAGCCGAACAGAAGCATGCTATCAAAAGGAGAAGATAGGCGGTCAGGTTTTTGCGGTTCCTCGATCTGTCTATCGTACTGACGATAAAGAGGACATAACCCAGCGCCATGCTGCAGATATCGGCCGTGATATTGACGATGCTCATGACCGGCAGGCCGCTGTTGGTACGGACGAGGTTAAACTTCAATATTCCGATCACGATGACCGTGGCAAAGAAAAATGATCCCAGCACCGTACTGAGCTGATTATGTTTTTTACCTACCGACATACATACCTCTGATTACAGCATATATAGAATTATAACCGCAAACGCATGCATATGGATTTCTAAAAAGTAAATTTTTTTTATTTATATATTGTTTGATTACAGTCTGTTCACGCATCGCGTTCTTCCCGTGTGTTATTATCAAAGCAGTAAAAGAAGCGTCTGCCGGAGGCATCCATGAAACTCAATTACAAATATGTGCGTATCCAGGGCCAGGAACTTGCCGCTAATACCATGTATGCCAAAGGCATATTCAGTATGTGCTGGCAGCTTATTCAGAATGATGTCATGGATGAAGAGGATGTCGGCCTTTTCAAAGAGATAGATTCATGGTTTGCCGAGAACCTTCCCTGGCCGCCGCAGTGCAAGAACAGGGAACTGGTCGTTTGTTTTTTCAAGACAGAGAACACCGAGGAAATGATGAAGATGATACGCCCGGCGCTCTGGCTGCTTGAAAAGTACAATCATCCGTATTATCTCGTTTACACGAATTCCCCCGGCGAGATAGTTTATGAAGACAAATACCAGGTCGTTGTCAGAGTGTCCGGAAAGCTGGATATAGAAGATGTCCAGCCGAGCTGGTCACCGGAAGAATGATCAGGTATCGGTTTGTTTTCCTGACTTGGCGAGGATTACGGCGTAGATAACGAAAGCAGTTGCCGCAGCGGCGATCCCCGCGGGATAACCGAACTTTGTTGAGAGCTTGAAACCTTCCTGTGCGACAAGTATATATGTGACCGACACTGCCGTCATGAATGTTGCGGGAAGCGCGGTAATGAGCGAAGCGAGCTTATTCTTGTGAGTCTTGAGCAGATAAGATGTAGAGACCCAGAGCGCGATCATCGCAAGTGTCTGGTTGCTCCATGAAAAATAACGCCAAAGCACGTTGAAATCAAGCTGTGTGAGGACTGCGCTGATACCGAGCAGAGGGAGGGTGATTAGAAGCCTGAACTTGATCTTCTTCTGGTCTAACTTTGTCCATTCGGCGAGGATCAGTCTTGCACTCCTGAAAGCTGTATCGCCGGAAGTGATCGGGCAGACGACAACGCCTATGATCGCGAGAAAGCCTCCGATATCACCTAACATATCCTTGCTGATCTGATATACGGTTCCCGACTGTCCGAGGTTCGAGAGAGCGTCCTGGAGCATATGCGTTCCACCGTAGAAAGCTACACCTGCCGCAGCCCAGATAAGAGCGATCACCGACTCGATTATCATGGCGCCGTAGAAGACCGTGCGGCCGTTCTTTTCGTTCATGATGCACTTGGACATCATTGGTGACTGAGTTGCGTGGAAGCCTGAGATTGCGCCGCATGCGACCGTTACGAACATGAACGGCCAAACAGGAAGATTATCCGGATGAAGATTTGAAAGCGTTATCTCTGGAATGTTGTACTGCGGAAGGAATATGATGCCTCCGGCGATAGAGACCGCCATGATTATGAGTATTACGCCGAATACCGGATAGAGCTTGCCGATGACTTTGTCGACGGGCAGGAGGGTAGCAAGAACATAATAGATCAGGATGACCACGATCCAGAAGGTCTTGTTCAGGAAATTCGGAATCAGGCTGGAGATAAGCGCCGCGGGACTCGTTACGAATACAGTTCCTGTAAGGAGCAGGAGCAATATCGAAAAGATACGCATTATGTAAAGTGCAGGCTTGCCGAGATAGATGCCTGAAAGTTCGGCAATGGAAGCTCCCTGGTTTCTTTCGGAGATCATGCCGCACATGTAATCGTGTACCGCACCGCCAAGGATGGAACCGAATACTATCCAGAGGAAAACCACCGGGCCGAAACACGCGCCCATCAGGGCACCGAAGATAGGACCGGTGCCGGCGATGTTCAGGAGCTGGATCAAAAGGGCTTTCCAGGTCTTGATCGGAACGCAGTCTACGCCGTCGTTGATCTCGACAGCAGGAGTCTTTCTGCCATCCGGCCCGAAGACCTTTTCGGTGATGTGGCCATAAGTGAAGAAACCTATCAATAAAACTACCAAGGAAACCAGAAAAGAGATCATGTGTGCTTCTCCTTATCCGCTAACGATATACTTATTTCTTGAGATACTGTGACGATACCGGAAACTCGAAATATGTGTCCGGATAAGGTTCATCTTTCAGAGTAAAATGCCACCATTCACAGTCGATCGGGTTGAATCCGTTCCTGATCATGGCGTTCCTGAGTGTCATCCTGTTCTCATACTGCTCTCCGGTGAGGTCTTTGTAATCGGGATGTGATTTCTCATCGAAAAGATCGAACGGACTTCCCATGTCGACTTCCTTTCCGGTCTTCATATCAAAAAGAGTAAGGTCTATCGTGCTCCCGCGGCTGTGGGAAGAGAGCTTGGCGATGTAACCCTTTGCGAAGAGCTCGTTCTTTTCAAGATCGGGATAGAAATACTGTTTCATCCTGATATCCTGATCCTCGATGCCCCAGAGGACAAAATGCTTTACCGCACAGGCAGGCCTGTATGCATCGAATACCTTTAATCTGTATCCCTGCACGAAAAGCTCGTTATAGACTGCCTTTACCGCTCTTGCGGCTTCCACGGAAAGGATCGCGCAGGGTTCCTCATACCCGTCGATGCGGTCACCGATGAAATTATAAGTAGAGAAATAGCGGATCTCCTGGATTATTCCGGGGACGAGATCGGTCAAAAGGACAAATCCCGAAGGATCCATGGCAGGGTTATTATGATATTGGGTTCTCACAGTACACCTCGTATATCACGTTTTCTGTTAGTATAGCAGACGGAAAATGCTTTTCCCCCGTTATTAAAATGAGTTAACAAGCAATTTACTCTTTTAAAACAAAAGAACTTGATAATTTAGTATAATGTAAGCAATCTATCTAACAGGAGAAAATGAATTATGGAAGCAATTATTAATAAAGACAATGAGAAGCTTACTGTAGAAGTCAGCGGACGTCTTGATACACTTACCGCACCTGAGTTTGAGAGCAAGGTTGAGCCTCAGCTCGAAGGGATCAAGGAACTCGTGATCGATCTCAAGGACCTTGAGTATATCTCAAGTGCAGGTCTGCGTGTTCTCATGTGCTTCGTAAAGATAATGCAGGAGCAGGGTGAGATGAAGGTCATTAACCCCAACGAAGTCGTCATGGACGTCTTCAGCCTGACAGGATTTGATTCCATTCTGAATATTGTATAAGACCGGAACAGTGCTTTGTTCATGAGGATTGAGTAATATGTCATCCGGGGAACAGTCTTTATTCAGAAAAGAAACGATTGACCGTATCTCCTCTCCGGAGGATCTTACCGATTATCTTAAGGTGACGAATCCCGGGATATGGATCGTTTTAATTGCCGTCATAGTTCTTTTGGGCGGCATTTTTGCGTGGTCATGTGTAGGAACACTGGAGACAACCGCTAAAGCAAAGGTTGTCGTATCCGGCCATACTGCCGTAGTTGTGACCACGGACAATGCGAAGATCGCTCAAGGCATGATACTGCGGGTATCCGGCGAGAGCGTGAATATCACTTCCGTACGCGCGGATGAGTACGGAAGGCCGGTCGGAACAGTTGAAGTGAATCTTCCTGACGGAAGTTATGAAGGCATTGTCGTGACAGAACAGACGCATGCCATAGATTTCCTATTAAGAGCTGGAGAAACTGATGTCGGCAGGTAAGAGAAAGATCAAGCCGACGCTTACCAAAGGAGTTGCCAAAGTACCGGTAGTCATGCAGCTCGAGGCTCTCGAGTGCGGCGCCGCTTCGCTTGCCATGGTAATGGCATACTACGGGAAGTGGGTGCCTTTGGAACAGGTCCGCATTGACTGCGGCGTTTCCAGGGACGGTTCGAAAGCCAAAAACATCTATCTGGCCGCACAGCACTACGGCTTTGATATGAAAGCCTATTCGCTGAGCCCTGAAAAACTCAGGGAGAGCGGACAGTTTCCGTGCATCATCCATTGGAACATGAACCACTTTGTCGTTCTGAACGGTTTTAGGGGGAAGAACGTTTATATCAACGACCCTGCCCGCGGAACGGTCAAGGTTACATGGGAAGAATTTGACAGTTCATTTACCGGAGTCGTCCTGATCCCGACTCCGTCTGAGTCTTTCGAGCCCGGCGGAAAGAGAAGATCTACGGTCGACTTTGCAAAAAAACGTCTGGTCGGAACAGGTGCCGCAGTTGTATTTGTGATGTTCACTACGGTTATATCCTATCTTTTCGGCATTGCCAATTCAGTTACGACAAGGATCTTCATGGACCGTCTCCTTACGAAGATCAATCCCGACTGGTTATATCCGTTCATAGGCATCATGATCTTCCTTGCGGCTGTCGAACTTATAATCTCCTGGGCTCAGACGGTTTATTCGCTCAAGATCAACGGCAAGATGGCCGTCATAGGCAACACATCATATATGTGGAAAGTCCTCCGGCTTCCAATGGAATTCTTTTCACAGAGACTGGCCGGCGATATCCAGAACAGATCTGAAATGAATGCTTCAATAGCAGGCATTCTGGTCGATACATTTGCTCCGCTCGTTCTCAATACGCTCATGATGGTCTTTTATCTCATCCTGATGATAAAGCAGAACCCGCTGCTCACGCTGATCGGAATCTCAGCTTTGATCATCAATGCCTTTATGTCCAGGATAATCTCCGAGAAGAGACTGAACGTAACCCGCGTCCAGATGCGTGATGCCGGCAAACTGGTTTCTACGACGGTGACCGGAATTGAGATGATCGAGACCATCAAGGCCAGCGGCGCGGAAAACGGTTTCTTCCAAAAGTGGGCCGGATATCAGGCTTCGGTCAATGCGCAGCAGGTTAAGAGCGCCAAGGTCGATCAGTTTCTCGGCATGATCCCTACATTCTTCAGTTCCGTTGCGAACTACGCCGTACTCATCCTGGGCGTATGGCTTACGATGGACGGCAAGTTTTCGCTTGGTGCCGTAATGATGTTCCAGGGTTTCCTGACATCTTTTATGGCTCCGGCCATGACACTGGTCAGTGCGGGTCAGACCATCCAGGAAATGCGCACACAGATGGAACGTATCGAAGATGTTATGGAATATCCGGATGACATCAGTGTTTCTTATGCTCCTGAGGATGACGGAGGTGAACTCAGAAAACTCGGAGGAAGCATTGAACTCAGGGACATTACATTTGGTTATTCAAGACTTGAAGCACCCTTGATCGAGGATTTTTCTCTCAAGATGAAGCCCGGTGACAGGATCGCGCTTGTCGGTTCTTCCGGATGCGGAAAGTCAACGATATCAAAGCTTATCTCGGGTCTTTACCAGCCTTGGAGCGGTGAGGTCCTTTTTGACGGTAAACCCCGCAATGCATATGCCCGCGAAGTGATTACCGGATCGATCGCGGTAGTTGATCAGGACATAATCATCTTTGAAGACACCATAGCGAATAACATAAAGATGTGGGACAACTCGATCCAGGATTTTGAAATGATCCTGGCAGCGAGGGATGCACAGATACATGATGACATCATGAAGAAAACCGGCGGTTATCAGCACAAACTGACCAGCGGAGGAAAGGATCTTTCCGGCGGACAGAGACAGCGTATGGAGATTGCACGTGTACTTGCCCAGGATCCTTCGATCATCATACTCGACGAGGCAACGAGCGCTCTTGACGCGCGGACCGAATACGATGTCGTGAATTCCATCAAGGCCAGAGGAATCACATGTATCGTTATAGCACACCGGCTCTCTACGATAAGGGACTGCGATGAGATAATCGTTCTCGACAAGGGAAAGGTCGTTGAGCGCGGCACGCATGATGAGCTTATGGACAAGGACGGCATCTATGCCGATCTTGTTGCGAATGAGTAGGAAAGGAGGATTACCATGGGCTGGTTTGATAATCAGATCAAGGCACGGCGCGAAGCCGATCAGCAGCTTCTGGATGATTCCTTTCTGAAGGTCGCGGGTGTCATCATGGGCGCCAAAAACGCCGAAAAGATAAGTGACGAACGCATCATCACCAAGCATGCGATCGACACGATACTCAAGTATTATCACTATAAGACTTCCGATATGCCGGATTCTCTCAAGAATGCGGGTGAGCAGCTGGACTACTGCCTGAGACCCCACGGTGTCATGAGGCGTAACATCAAGCTTACCCCGGGCTGGTATAAGGATGCTTACGGACCGGTCCTCGGATTTCTGAAGGAAGACGGAACTCCGGTTCCTGTTCTTCCGGGAGTGGTGACGGGATACAGCTTTACGGATCCCAAGACCAGAAAGACCGTTAAGCTTAACCGTAATACGGAAAAGCTTTTCGATAACGAAGCGATATGTTTCTACAGGCCTCTTCCCCAGAAGAAGCTGACGATCACGGATCTGCTTATCTACATTAAGAGATGTTTATCTTTAAGTGATGTTGTCATGATCCTGGCTGCGGCTTCTGCAGTTTCACTTGTAGGCCTTCTCTTGCCGCGCCTTTCCGCAACTCTCACCGGAGCGGTATTAAGGAGCGGAAGGACAGATGCGCTTATCGGAATAGCGATATGCATCATCTGCGTATCTTTTTCAAGCCAGCTCCTGACAAGCGTCAACGGTTTCATAACCAGCAGGTTCAGCATCAAGACGTCTCTTGGGGTACAGGCTTCGATGATGATGCGTCTCATGTCACTTCCCGCGCATTTCTTCCGCAAATACAGCGCAGGTGAATTGAACAGCAGGTCCCAGTCAGTAAATCAGCTCTGCACGATCCTTGTGGGCATGGTCATGAGCTCTTGCGTTACTTCGATCGCATCGCTGGTAAACATAACGCAGATATTCAGCTATACTCCGGTATTGGTGGTTCCTTCGCTTCTGATTATACTGGCCACTGTGGCATTCTCTACCGCTTCCACATTTCTCCAGGTCAAGATCAACAAGAAGATGATGGAGCAGGAGGCCAAGGAATCCGGTATGTCATACGCGATGATCACCGGAGTCCAGAAGGTCAAGCTTGCAGGCGCGGAAAAGCGCATCTTCGCCAAGTGGCTCGATCTTTATTCGGTGGGGGCTGATCTCGCATACAACCCGCCGCTCTTTATCAAGCTCAATTCCGTCATCAATCTCGGCATTTCGCTTGTGTCCAACATAATACTCTACTATCTTGCTGTTGTGAGCGGAATCGCGCAGTCTTCGTATTTTGCTTTCACTGCGGCATACGGAATGCTTTCAGGCGCGTTCATGACGCTTTCAGGAATGGCGCTTTCGGCGGCAAGGATAAAGCCCATACTTGAAATGGCTGAACCCTTCCTTAATACGGAACCCGAGACATCCGACAACAGGGAGATCGTAACTTCGATAACCGGTGCAGTCGAAATGGATCACATCTCTTTCCGCTACGCTGAAGGGCTCCCGCTCGTGATCGACGATCTTTCGCTGAAGATAAGACCAGGTGAGTATGTGGCGATAGTCGGAAAGACCGGATGCGGAAAGTCAACGCTTATGAGGATCCTTTTGGGATTTGAAAAACCGGAGAAGGGGTCTGTGCGTTTCGACGGAAAGGATATCAACACTCTCGATCTGCCTTCGCTCAGAAAGAAGATAGGCACCGTAATGCAGGATGCGGGCCTTTTCCAGGGGGATATCTATTCCAACATCGTCATCACAGCACCGCAGCTTAATCTTGATGCGGCATGGAAAGCTGCAGAAAAAGCGGGAATTGCCGAAGATATCAGGTCGATGCCGATGGGAATGAATACTATAATAGGAGAAGGGCAGGGAGGCATATCCGGCGGACAGCGCCAGCGCCTCATGATCGCCCGCGCAATAGCACCAAAGCCCAAGCTGCTTATGTTCGATGAAGCGACCAGCGCTCTTGACAACAGGACGCAAAAGCAGGTTTCGGAAGCACTTGACGCAATGGGATGCACCAGGATCGTTATTGCACACAGGCTTTCAACGATCAAACACTGCGACCGCATCCTTGTAATTGATGAAGGTCATATTATTGAAGACGGTACATATGATGAATTGATTGAAAAAGACGGATATTTCGCCAAGCTCGTAGAGCGGCAGCGATTGGATACCGCTAATCAAAGGAGGCATACTTCGAATGGAAGAGAAGAAAACCGACAGAAGAACACTTAAGACCAGGAAAGTCATCTACAATTCGATCATGGAGCTTCTTACACAGAAGGAACTTCACAAGGTGACAGTCCAGGAGATCTCAGACATGGCTGACATCAACAGGACAACTTTTTACAAGCATTTCCTTGATGTTTACGATCTCTATGACAAGCTTGAACAGGAGATCCTAATTGAATGGGGCATGCTCGTACTGAACATGCAGGACTTGAGGAGCAAGGAGTTCTTTGACAGCCTCGTAGGCTATGTCGACAAGAACAGGAATGTTTTTAAGATGGTATTCAGTTCCAAGGCTCCCGGTCAGCTCCGCGCGAGATTTGAAAAGCTCCTTGAGGGACTTCTTCAGAAGATCGAATCAGAGAAGAAGGGTGCAGACATCAAGGATATTAAGCTCTCTTATCAGACCAGCTACCGTTCACAGGGCTGTATCGCAGTCCTTTCCAGATGGATAGACCAGGACAATGACCAGCCGAAGGATTTCATAGTCAAAGTGCTTTCCGAACTTGATACAAGTGTCGAGAAGGTAATGTGAACAGACAGGACTTGTTAACAATTGCTTCATGGAATGTTTTGTTGAAGGGTGATCTTCGTTGACGTAACCTGTTGGTATATGACGGAAGGAGTAATGCCATGGAAAACAAAAACATTAATGAGATCAGACCGGATAATCTTGATCAGGTTAACGGAGGCACATCCCCGTTGTTTCCCGAAGCGGGGCACCCTGCTTCAGACCGCCCTTTTGATCTGAATGGCGATGTTACAGGAATGCAGACCGAGTCTCTTCCGCAGATGTTTGCTTACTGTAAGCTGTGCGGATCACAGGTTATTTATCTCGGACAGACGAGGATCGGCGGAGGCAACACCGGCGAGTATAAATGTACGAATGCCGCATGCGGAAACTTTAATAAGATAATCTACAACGACGGTGTTGATATTCCTTAAAAAAACTCAGCAAACAAAAGACATAAAAAAGACGCTGTCTCAAAAGTATATTTTTTCAAAACGAGATACCCGTAATTATGACGGCTATTGAATGTACAGCAGAACATCCCTATAGAAGGGACGCTCTCAGGGACAAATAGGCTGATTTGACCCAAATGTACAGCAGAACGTCCCTATAGTAGGGAAGCTTTCAGGGACAAACAGGCTGATTTGGCCCAAATGTACAGCAGAACGTCCCTATAGTAGGGACGCATTCCGGGACAAATGAAATAAAAACAAAGGGCGGAGTCAAACGGCTCCGCCCTTCATTGTTTAACTTGTTACTTGACGTAAGATCAGGTCATCAGCCCTCAGCGATCGCACCGGTAGGGCATGTTGCTGCACAAGCACCGCAGGAAACACAGACATCAGCATCGATGTTGTACTGTGAATCACCCTGGGAAATAGCTCCTACAGGGCAGCCGTCTGCGCATGAACCGCAAGAAACGCAAGCGTCAGAAATTACATATGCCATAGGATCAATCCTCCTTTGTGGTTGATGATTAGATTGTTCCACCTGAGACGGCTGTTAGCCAAGAGTAAATGGAATCTGTTAACCAAAAAGACACATTTGCCGTAAAAACAGGCCTGAAAACAGTTGACTTTAAAAATCCCAAAATATATATTAGTTAGCAACCGCTAACCAATGCTGTTAAATAGAGGGAATATGGATAAGAATGAAGCAAAAGCAATCCTGGAAAGATCAAAGGCGTCCTGTGCCATCAGGGAAACCATTATTTCGCATGAAGGGTCCGGCATAGGGGATTCTGTCTGGGACAGAGCTGCAGAAATGCTGGCTGAAACAATGAACCGTTACCCTCCGTTCTCCGACAAGGAGTACACTCATGTAAAAGGGATATTCAATGCATCAGTTCTTTATCTGGCACTGAAGGAAGCGGACCCCGAAGGTGCGCTCAAGATCATCGAGGAAGGCATGGCCGTTTATGCGGAAAAGACAGCAGTGACATTCCGGAGGATGGTAAAGATCCCGTTCGGCAGAACGATATTCCTCAAAGGGTTTGCCAAGGGTGCAAAGAGCATGTTCGGTGAACAGGCGGGATTCGGTCAGGTTTTTCACAATGCGGACTGCAACGAGATCCGT
>JAIKZM010000146.1 GCA_024682215.1 Saccharofermentans sp.
TAAAATAGTTCAAGAGGTTTATTTCACCTTGAAGTTTTCAATGTGGTAAAGGAGAAATGTATGCAGTACAAGGATTTCGCTAATGTCCAGATAATGGAGCATCCGCTCATCAAGCACAAGATCTCGCTTATGAGAAGTACAAAGACAGGCAACTATGAATTCAGGAAACTTGTTGAAGAGGTTGCCACGCTTGAAGCATACGAAGCACTGAGAGATCTGCCTTTGAAGATGGTAGAGATCGAGACTCCTCTTGAGAAGACCATGACACCCATGATCGACGGTAAGAAGTTTGCGATCGTTCCGATCCTTCGTGCAGGCCTCGGCATGGTTCCCGGCGTTCAGGCACTTGCTCCTCTTGCCAAGGTAGGTCACATAGGCCTTTACAGAGACCCTGTCACACATGAGCCTCATGACTATTACTGCAAGCTGCCCGATCCGATCGATCAGCGTCTCATCCTTGTCGTTGACCCGATGCTCGCAACCGGCGGTTCAGCTGTTGATGCTATCAATTCGATAAAGAAGCACGGCGGCAAGCACATCAAGTTCATGTGCATCATCGCTGCTCCGGAAGGTATCGAAAAACTTGCAAAGGCTCATCCCGATATTGAGATCTATGTTGGAAATGTTGACAGAGAACTTAACGAAAACGCCTATATTCTTCCCGGTTTGGGAGATGCCGGCGACAGGATATTCGGAACAAAATAATAAGTGATATAATTGCTTTGCCGTTTTACGGCAAGCAATTTGGAGGTAGTAAATATGAAGTTAACCAAGGTTTTTGCAGCATGCCTTACAGCAGTCATGCTCGTTATGCCGCTTACATCATGCGGTAAGTCAGCTCAGCAAAAGTTCGTTGTCGGTTTCGATAAAGAATTCCCTCCCATGGGTTTTGTTGAGAAGGACGGTTCTTATGCCGGTTTCGATCTCGATCTTGCTCAGGAGTGCGCTAAGAGAATGGGCATGGAGTATGTGGCTCAGCCCATCGCATGGGATTCCAAGGATCAGGAACTCAAGTCAGGCAACATCAGCTGCATCTGGAACGGATTTACGATCACTGACGAGAGAAAGGACGCTTACGAGTGGTCAACTCCTTACATGAAGAATCAGCAGGTCGTAGTCGTTAAGAATGATTCTACAGTCAAGACACTTGCTGATCTTGCAGGTCTCAAGGTTTGCGTTCAGAAGGATTCTTCCGGACTCGCTGCCGTTGAAGGCAAGGCTGATCTTAAAGCAAGCTTTAAGGAACTCGTTCAGGTAGATTCTTACCTTAACGCTATGATGGAACTTGAATCCGGCAGCGTTGATGCCATCGTAATGGATGAGATCGTTGCACGTTATCAGATCCAGACATCCGGTAAGGCTTTTAAAGTACTTGACGAAGCTATTTCCGCTGAAGAGTACGGCATTGGTTTCCTTAAGGGAAATACCCAGCTCAGGGATAAGGTCCAGAAGGCTCTTGAGGATATGGCAAAAGACGGCACTCTCGCCAAGATCTCAAACAAGTGGTTTGGTGCCGACGTTACCACGATCGGTAAGTAAAAAAAATAATTAATTCAAATAAAGCCCCGTTCGATCACATTTCGGGCGGGGCTTTAGTATGCTATAATCGCTTGTATGAGTCCCACAGATATTTCAACAATAGAAAACAGCAGTCTTTATTATGTGCTGACAGTCTGCAGCGTTGTTTTGGCTGTAGGATTTCTCATTGTTTCTGAAGTGATAATGAACAATCACAAGAAACATTATCCTGTCGGAGCTAAGGTAAAGAAACCGCCTTTGGTTGTACTGTTCCTTACTTTGGCCGGAATTTCCATTATTCCGTTTGCAGTTCTTGTCATCCGTAAGTATCTGGGATCTATTTCCGGAAATTACACGACGCTCATGGGCACAGTCAGGCTTCTTGCCCAGGGGTTCTTGTATACCTTTGGTATCTTCTTTTTTACGATCATCTTTTCGCTTCCTCTCGGCCTTATCGTAGCTGCAGGGAAGATGTCCAAGATCAAGACGATATCGGTCATCTTTAAAGTCTATGTGTCGGTGCTTCGCGGCACGCCGCTCATGCTCCAGCTCCTTCTGGTCTATTTCGGACCTTATTATCTTTTCGGGATTTCTACGGGAAATATCGAGATCGGACCGTTCAATTACAGGTTTATCGCGAGCATCATTGGCTTTTCGCTGAACTATGCGGCTTATTTTGCCGAGATCTTCAGAGGCGGTATCCAGTCTATGCCCAAGGGACAGTATGAAGCGGCCCAGGTCCTCGGTTTTTCAAAGATGCAGACTTATTTCAAGATCATACTGCCGCAGGTGGTAAAGAGGGTTCTTCCTTCAGTCGGAAACGAGATCATTACTCTCGTAAAAGATACTTCTCTTGCACAGGTCCTGGCAGTAACCGAAATGTTTACTCAGGCGTCAGCGCTTGCTTCGGCACAGGTATCAGTCATGCCGTTTATCGTTGCGGGACTTTTCTATTACCTGATGAACGTCATCATAGAGTCGGTCCTGGGCGTTATTGAGAAATCAATGAGCTATTATTCGTGAGGATATGAGATGAACATTCTTGAGATGCATGACATACATAAATCCTTTAATGACCTTGATGTCCTCAAGGGTATAGATCTTACGGTCACGCAGGGTGAAGTCGTTGCCGTCATCGGACCTTCCGGCGGCGGCAAATCAACGCTTCTGCGCTGTGCCACGACCCTTGAAAGGATCGACTCGGGAAAGATCGCGATAGGCGGTGATGTGCTTTGCGATACAAAAGAAGGAAAGCTTCATTACTGCGACAAGAAAATGCTGTCTGAGATCAGATCGAAATTCGGTCTTGTGTTCCAGAACTTCAATCTCTTTCCGCATTTCTCTGTCAGGAGAAACATAACCGAAGCTCTGGTCCACGTTCATAAGAAGTCCAAAGCTGAAGCTGATGCAGTCTGCGATTCGCTTCTTGCGAAAATGGATCTTACTGCAAAAGCGGAAGAGTATCCGTGCAATCTTTCCGGCGGACAGCAGCAGAGGGTATCTATAGCGAGAGCTCTTGCGACTAATCCTGAGATAATCTTCTTTGATGAGCCTACGTCAGCTCTCGATCCTGAGCTTACAAAAGGCGTTCTTAATGTTATTAAAGATCTTGCAGCTGAGAAGATGACAATGGTTATCGTTACCCATGAAATGTCCTTTGCCAGAGATGTTGCTGACCGTATCGTGTTCATGGACGGCGGCGTGATAGTGGAGGAGGGACCTGCTTATGAACTGGTCACGAATCCGAAAGAGGAGAGGACAAAGAAATTCCTCGCAGGATATTGATCAAAGCAATAAAGGCCGCCCTTAAGGACGGCCTTCTTTGTGCTGGGGGAAGTTTTCAGGATTACTTAAAGTTAAAATCGATCCCGTTGACAGTGATCTTGGAGATGTTGTTCGTATCAACGAGGCGGTTGAACATGATACTTACAGAGTCCTTTTCGCCGACCATGTATGCATAGCTTGCAACGCCGCCCTTGCCATTCTTGTCACCATTGTTAAAGACGTTATATTCGGTTCCGTCTTTATATGTGATCTTTACGGTTCTGAGGAAGTCGACGCCTTCGTTGAATTTGGGGTCAAAAGCGTCTCCGTAATGATTCTTGCCGTAAAGTTTTGCAGAACCCTTCAGTACCATTGAAATAGGGGAGAGCTTGACAGAACCGCTGTCATTACTTGCAGTTGCGCTCATGTCGATCTTATCTGCAAACGGTATGTCAACGGTAACCTGATCCTTGATGTTTTCGAAAGGATCCTTTTCAGCCTTATAGAACGATGTCATTGTGTCTTTGAATTCGTAGATATGAAGCTTCATGCCGGCATCTGTAGGGAATTCGGCGTGAGCAGGATCGGCGTATTTCGAAAGGAAATCGACGTCAGACATGTATTCTCTGCAGAAGATCTTGGTCGATGTTGACTTTGACGTATCAACATAAGTCTTTCCGGGGCCTGCTCCGAAAAAGTACTTGAAGTTCTGATCTTCGTTTGTCGATGCACCCTTTGTCTCATTGGAAAGCTTGTTGTAGTTAAGGAGGTTAACACCTTTTTCATTCTCGATCGTATATTCGACTGCGATGCCGTTTCCGTCTCTTGCAACTGCGAGCACTGTAAACTTGTAACCGCCGAATTCAGTGACAACGGGATTTGCCATAAGCTTTCCCTTAAGGAGAGCGGCGGCCTTATCGGGATCCATGTCGGCAAATTCAACCTTGGGCATTTCGTAGGTGTGCTTAACGGGTGTTCCGTCATTTCTGATCTTTTCGGACTCGACGACCGTAACCGTATGGTTGGGAATATTGTTCTTGCCTTCAGTGCCCCAGAGGCTTGCGAACAAAGCTCCGTTTGTTGCTGCATTAACTGCAAAAGGAGTTCCGAGAACAAGTACGGTTGCAGCTGCTACTGCTACCTTAGGGAAAATGCCTGTCATCTTTGCCTTATTCTTCTGTGTATATGTCTTCATCATTTTTTCCTTTCCCGCCAGATATCTGTCAGAGAAAACATGATCCTCAACACCGTCGGTGATGTGATCGAATTCTTCAATGCTGATATCTTTTTCGAATAATTCTTCGTTTAGATTCTTTTCCATAGTAATCTCCTTTAAAAAGGACTTACCTCAGTTGTGAGGTTCTCCGGTTTAGGCTTCGCTGCAGTCCTGACGC
>JAIKZM010000156.1 GCA_024682215.1 Saccharofermentans sp.
TCTCGCCTAGATAATTGGCAAATCTCTCCGTAAAGAAACTAAAATAGGAGACTCCATTATCTCTCTTATGTTGAAAATAGGGCAAAAATCCCCACAGCGTTGACGGAATGCCCATAACAATTAAATACAGAGGTCCGAAAATCAAGGATTGGATCGTATGCCCATACTCATGAACTAAAAGCCTTTGGCTCAACTCTTCATCCGGGATCCTGTTTTCTGTCCTCTTATCTTTCATAGGATCAGTTGTCGTGAATACAAACATTCCAAGCGATACGCTTGACGGGACATGCCTTTCAGTAACAATTGCCCCATGATAAAAGAAATGCTTGTTTTTGATATTCAGTAAAAACACAAAAAAGCCCAATAGGGTTTGTATTATTCCCCACGTGCATTGAATTATTATGTACAAAAATTTTCTCATTAAATTATTCTTCTATTCAATCTATCCCTATTTTATCCCAAATTAAAATATCTCTGAAAAAGCGACTGCTCTATCAGATTCAATTATACACTATGCTTTGTCAGCAATTTTGCGATTCAACTCTAAGTCAAGAACTTTTTCAGTCAAAAAAGAACCCCGTTTGTCACGAGGCTCTTTGTCAAGATAATTGCGATTTTCTGTTCAACACATCTTCTTGATATCAATTAATATAGTTTATTGTCACGTGCCACAGTGATAATTTCCAATCCTGGTTTAGCCTCTTCAATAGCTTTATAAAAGACGTCATCAGGATTGTATTCCCAGCCTGTACCTAGAACTACTTTTTCCAAACGCGGGAAATCTTCTAAAAATGCCCATTTCTCAGCACTGTCCATATTATAAAGGTTTGTGCCACCCGAAACATACAACAATCCAACCTCGGCCAGAAATCTTTTATCTTTATAAGATGTTATGTCTTCTATTGAACCAAGTCTAGTCCAGACATATATCAATTTGCCATCTTCAACAAGTTCTAAAGATTTTCTGTCCCCTTCTAAAGCCGGCAAAATATGGGGGTCGGCATAAATACTGCTTATAAATCCGAATCGCTTTGTTCCTCCGCTACGATAGTCAATTTCAATTTGTTTACCCGAAAAATAGTTGGGATGATCTTCTACAAATTTATTGTGAAGTGTTATCAATTCCGGAAAACTGTCTGACGGAGATTTATTATCACTTCTTTGCACTTCCATGTAGATAATACCGTTTTCTTCAGAATATTCGGTAATCTTCAACCCGTCATCAAAAGCGGGTGCCAAATATTCAATCCATTCGGTATATGATGTTTTAAGATGTTTTCTTTTATCCCCCTTGTAATCACCGCAACCACATGCAGAAACACTTATCAGCGCAAGAGCCATTATCAAAAAAGCATAAAACAAGAAATTCTTCTTCATTGTTATCCTCCTATTTTTCCTTTTCAGATTAATTGAATGAAGCCCTATTAGTAAAACTACTTAAAAGTTAATCGACAAAGAATTCCTTCCCTACTATGTCATCATAAGGTAATTATACCTTCCAAGTAAAGAACTCATGGATATTTTTAACACCTTCACAAGTGCTTTTCACATCAGTTTTTTGCGGCCGCGGAGCTCAAGGATAAGGCAGATCAGAACAAACGGGATAACCATACACACTATCTGCTTAAACAATGAGACTTGACTTAGTTTTTCTGCATTCATAAACGCAGCAAGGATACTTGGCGATGCGTTGTTTACTCCGTGAAGAAAAGCTGCAGGCCAGACAGATCCTGTCTTCTCAGTTACATAAGTAAGTATGCCTCCGAGCAAGATACAGTATAGGCACATAATTATTATTCCGACGTAGGGGAAACCCGGATAGTCAGTGCCGAAGTTATGACCGATGCATGTTAACGGTGCATGCCAAAGTCCCCAGATCACTCCTCCGACGATAAGCGCGGGATATCTTCCCATAAGTTCTTTGAGTTTTGGCATCATATAAGCACGCCAGCCGAACTCCTCACCGAAAGCCGCAAACGATATGATAACACCATTCGATACGGCACTAACCGGAATAAGTATTGCCATGCTGTTCGGCATTCCCGAATCAGGAAGGATACTCGTATCAAACAATCCGCGGGTCGTTAAGCAGAGCAAAAGATCAGCTGATGCAGAGTATGCTAGCGGTATCAATATTGCGAAAAGAAACACTTTCCACTTACCGTTATCGATATTAATGCCAAGCATCATGGAATCTTTTCCGGCAGGCTTAAGACTCTCTTTGGTGAATACCCTTGTAAGAACGTGCGCGATTGCAGGCGCCAGCATTCCCAGGCTGACAAGACTTATCAACCGCACACTGTCAGGATCTTTCACATCCCAGACAAAGCCGTTTCCGATAAATATGAACTCATAACCCCAAGCCAGACCAAATGCCAATACCAAAAAAATGATCAGCCTTTTCAATTGAACTTTCTTATCCATATCAATATGCCCCCTTATCACAGAAATGGCAGCTGATCCTGTAGGAAAGATAATAGATTGAAAGAACTATAAAAGGACCTGTTACTTCGACCAGTGATAACTCGAACTGATGTGCCATTATCCAGTTGGCGATTATTTCCAGGCTCACGTCTTTGACATCACCGAAAAAGAAGTACCACAGGATCGCTGTGCACAGAAGCATCAACATCGCGACACGGACCGCTTTGCCTTTTGAAGAACCCAGAGAAATAAACGCGCCAAGATCGATAGCAGCACATAAAATACTAAATAAGACAAATGAAAAAACAACCGGTAGTGTAATGTTCCAGAGCGGTTTTATCTGCTCTGTTCTGCATAGCGAAGAACCGATCACATACCAGATCATGCTAAACGAGAAAACAACATAAGCCATGATTCCTATAAAGATGTAGTGAGAAGCTATGTACTGTTTCTTTGTTACCGGAAGCGAACTGTAATAATCGATTACTCTTCCTCTGGTCTTATCGTCTTCAACGAGTTTTGTCGGACAGGAGCATATAACCGTTCCGAACATCATGGTAAACAATAACATGCCGATAATCCAATATAATCCGTCCGCCATCATATCTCCCATATCCAGATCTGCATCCGGCAAAGAAGAGAAAATATACGGCATCAGAATTCTTACTGCTATCATAACGGCAAAGATAACCAGAAACGTTATAGTCAGTTTCTTGCCTTTAACGGATATAAAATCCTTGTAAAGCAGGCCGGACATCAGATCACCTCTCTTTTCTTTGCCGCAACTGCGACAGTAACAAAATAAGAGATGAAACCCAGGACGCAGGCAATGATCAAGAACACATAGGCTCTATCCAAAACAACAGCAGTTACATTCTTTGCCTGTTCAATTATCACACTTGCGAAATTATCTCCCGCCTTGATCAAAGAAATAATGTTTTTTATGTTCATACCGAAAATGGCCAGGAGTATGATCAGCAAAGCAAAAGTTTCTGAATACATCTCAGAACCGTTAAGGATGATCCCGATATCGAACATCAGAAAGGTATATATCAGGCAGATAGAAAAACCAATGATAACTACCGCAAACAGCTGTCTGAATGTAATCAGATCGGTAAACAGCGAGACCAAAGAGGATATCACTATACTTAATACCGCACCAGCTAGATAAAGCCCGCAAATGGTTATGATCTTTGACAAGACCCTCTGTCTGACAGTCAGAGGAGTAACGGAAGCAACTGCCGTAAAACCGGATTTTCTGTCCTCGAAAAGCATATTCTTTGCTGTATCACCGACCGCACCCATAGGCAGGATCATAAGTACCATAAAGGCAAATGACATTACTTCTTTTGCATACTCAGCTTCCTGCTCAGTCGTGTCAGGTCCCGGGATAGTCATCTGGTAGAGATTGCCGGATTTGGCACTGATACTGAACATGACCGCCATAATAAGAACAGCAACAGTAACAAATACCACAACGGCAAGCCTCTTTCGAAAGCTCATCAGATCTTTTATTATCAGTCCTCTCATGGCTTTATCCTCGCTTGGGACTGCTCACATAACCCAGCATGATCTGCTCTATCGTGGCAGGCTCGATCACGCACTTGGGATAGAGTTTCTCACATGCTGATCTGTCATTAACAAGAAGCTGTATTCCAAAGGAATTATCCTCTTCACTTACGACCAGGGAATCGCTTATCTTACTTCTCTCATCCTTCTTGCATTTCAGGATCCCGTGCCTCTCGATCAGCTCATCTTTATTACCTTTGAGTACGATCTTACCTGCATTGATAAACACTATCTCATCAGCGATCTGTTCAAGGTCTGAAGTAATATGCGTGGACAAAAGTATCGTATGGTCTTCTTCCAGGACAAACTCTCT
>JAIKZM010000063.1 GCA_024682215.1 Saccharofermentans sp.
AGATTGCTATACAGCCTGTGGGCATCGTCTGCCATCGAGATCTCCGTTATGGTATCCCTGATGTAAGCAATATCGGGCTTTATATCACTATCAAGCTCGATGGAATAGAAATACGCCTCATCAATGTCGACAGACTCAAGAACCTGCGGATATTCGATCCTGTCATCGTCTTTCCTGTACTCAATGCCTATGACCGGTCCTTCAACCTCGCTCAAAAAGAAAACTCCGGGATAATCGTAAGTTCCGAAAGCATTTGTAAGACGGGCTATCTCTTCTTTTACGCTGCCCTTGTAAAACGCGTCAACATCAGCCTCGGTCACGGGAACATAGTAAAGCACCCTCTTGGGTTTATAGAGCTGGTTAAGTTTGTTTATAAACATAATCTATACCCTCTGCCGGTGCATTTTCCTGTATTATACTATGCAGAGATTAAGTTTTTAAGGAGAACCGCCATGCCGCACGTAGAGATCAAATGCTACCCCGGAAGGTCCGAAGAAGTTAAGGCTAAATGCGCAGAAGAGGTCACAAAGGCCGTTGCCGCATCAATGGGCTGCGACGAGTCAGCCGTCTCCGTCGCCATCAAAGAAATCGAAAAGGAAGACTGGAAATCCAAGGTCTGGGACACCCAGATTGCGCCCGAAATGGACGGCCTGTACAAGAAGCCAGGCTACACCTGCTGAACTTAAAAACACCATTCCAAAGTGAACCCCCGGAGTTTTTCAGGACCCGGGGGTACTTTGATTCTTTGATTCTCTGCCTATTGCAGGATCCTTGCCAGCATCTTACCAGCTTCCGGTCGCTCCTCCGGCGCCCGGCCTGTAAGGCGCGCACGCTTTGCAGTACCCGAAATCAAGTTCGCAGTATGCAAAGAGTTCTCCGCAGCGCTTGCAGTAATTATACGGAAGAGGGTCTATTCCGCCGGCTACGCCTGCGAGCTCTTCTTTCTTCATTTCTTCCTTCTTTATCGGTCTTCGGATGGTCATGTCCTGTTCTCCTTTTTTGATCGCGGTCTGTCCGGGTCTTTTTTTACGCATTCAGTATCGCATCCCGGAAAAAGCAATAAAACGGCCGATCTTACATGGATCTGTCGATTTGGCAACAGTCCTCCTTCTTTCTGTCACCAAACAAAAAGGTTTCTGATCTCTCAGAAACCCTTTTTGGAAAATGCTTGCAATCTGTCTTTATTCAATCGGCTCGAAATCCGCAGCCCCGTGCTTGCACAGCGGGCAGACAAAGTCTTCCGGCAGCTCGTCGCCTTCATAGACATAGCCGCAGACCTTGCAGACATAGCCCTTCTTACCCTCAGTCTCGGGCTTCGGCTTGACGTTGTTCTGATAGTAGGTGTAGGTCATCGTCTCCTTCTTGGTGATGACTCTAGACTCAACGATCGAGCAGATGAACAGCCCGTGCGTATCGAGGTCGACGTAGTCCTCGACCTTGAGCGAGAAGAACGCGTTGATGTACTGCGGCAGGAAGCGAAGTCCGTTGTCTGACCTCATCTCCTCAATGCCTTCGAACTTGTCGACGGACCTTCCGGACCTGAATCCGAAATTCTCGAAAACAGAGAACGGCGCATCTGTCGACAGACAGTTGACGTTCATGATGCCGGTCTGCTCGATCACGTGATGTGAGTAATTCTCCTTGTTGATGGCGACAGAGATCCTGTTGGGCGTATTTGTTACCTGTGTAACAGTGTTAACGATGAGTCCGTTGTCCTTTTTGCCGTCATTTGACGTGATGACATACAAGCCGTAACCAATGTTGAAAAGCGCCCTCATGTCGTTCTTGTCCGCGGTCTCGGACTTCCTCGCCTTGTACTCCGCGCAGAACTCCTCGGCCAGTGCCTCAAGCTTAGCGCTGCTCTCTTCATTAAGCGCACTCCTGATGCTGACCGTGTTCTCTGCGAACGTGCAGTTCTTGCAGTTCTCGAGCATGGCCTTCATGGTCTTGGCAGCGGTCGGCGCCCACGAACCGTTCTCGATGATGCCGATCTTGTGGTTCTGGAAATTGCGCTCGGTCAGGTGATGGATGAACTCGCGCATGAACGGGAAGATCCCCGCGTTGTAAGTCGTTGTCGCAAGGATGATCTTGCCGTAACGGAAAGCATCCTCAACTGCCTCAGCCATGTCACATCTCGCGAGGTCGTTTACGACGACCTTGGGGCATCCCTTGTTCTGCAGCATCTCGGCGAGCTTCATGACCGCAGCTTTAGTATTTCCGTAGACCGAAGTGTACGCAATGACGATGCCCTCGGTCTCCTGCTGGTATGTCGACCATGTCTGGTACAGGCCGATGTAGTAGCCCAGATTCTCTTTAAGAACAGGTCCGTGCAGCGGGCAGATTATCTGAATATCAAGGTTTGCGGCCTTCTTGAGGACTGCCTGGACCTGAGCGCCGTACTTGCCAACGATGCCGATATAGTATCTTCTGGCTTCGCACGCCCAGTCCTCTTCAACATCCAGCGCGCCGAACTTGCCGAAGCCGTCAGCCGTGAAGAGCACCTTGTCCGTTGAATCGTAGGTCATCAGGACCTCAGGCCAGTGGACCATCGGCGCGCCTACGAAGTTCAAAACATGCTTTCCAAGCTCAAGCGTCGAACCCTCGCCT
>JAIKZM010000214.1 GCA_024682215.1 Saccharofermentans sp.
CTATGTACGTTAGCCTGCTGCGTTGTGAGCGCACGACGAGAGATCTGTGAACGCGTGATTCTGATCTTTCTGCCGAAGAACATATCCTTCTGGCATACTTCACACTTAGCCATGAAAACACCTCCTGTAAGATTTTTCAAATGCTTGACAATAATATCACAATGGACCCTGGGATGCAACAGGATTTTTACTTAGTTGCAAATACTCTTCTTATTGTAATTATTCTGCTCGTAATATCGTCACCGGCCTTGAACTGTCTGAGCCTTATCGTTGTTGATGCCGGGGATATCATAAGAAGGGTTCCGGTATCCGTGCAGATGGCTTCTTCATAGATCGATTCGCTTCCCGGAGCAGACTGCGGACTGCGCAGGAACAATATGTCTCCGGGGATTATGTCGCTGATGATCTCTTCGCCCGTAACCGCGTCATGAGACAACGTGACAGCCTGGCCCTGCTTGCTCTGTTCTGTCATGCTCCTGGGCATCTTAATGCCGTTTACCTGCGAGCAGACGCATACGGCGCCGTTGATCGAGATCCCGTTAACCGTCATTCCGTTGGAAAGATAACGCGCATTTACGAAAGTCAGGAGCGAGCTGACAAAATATCGGCTTGAGACCACCTGAAGCGATTCTCTCGGTTTAAGCTCGATGACACCTGACGATCCGATCCATCCGTTCTCACCGTCAGGAAGACTTACCTGGTAAACGCCTTCACGGCTTATGTCGGCATATAAAACGGTATTCATCATGACCTTGGTGATCAAGGTACCGTTGCTCGCGTGCGTCATGACGTTCTTAGACGGATCGGAGATTACTATCTTGAACTTGTGAAGGTCAGGCTCAACAGACGAGGTGTCTGTGGTAAGACTGTTCGTACGGACCCATCCCGTAATGCCGTCCATGGTTTCTATCTTGCTGTAGCCCTCTTTGTTGTCGCTGATCAGTCTGACCGGTTCATTGAAAAGCACTTCGGATATGCGCTGTGAATCCGCCCACGGATCCTTCATTATGCCTTCGCATGATTTCGTTACGACCCTGAACGATTCATCGTTATATTCGTATTTGATCACAGGCTGAACGAAGAGCTGGATATTACTGCCTTTGAAAAGGTCAGGAAGAAATCTCGGGAGAATATAGAAGATGCCTGCAATGGATAATAGGAATACGCCAAGAGCGATCAGAAATGCAACGACACGTTTGCGTCCCTTATGCTTAACAGTGGCCTGTTTATCAGACAGGCCCCACTTGTCCTGCATGTCTTCGGCACTGCCGTAAACACCGTCATCGCTGAATATGGAGCGTATCTCACCGTCATCTCCGAATGTGACTCTTTTGCTTATGAGCCTTACTCCGCGTGCCTCCTGCGGACGGTCATCCAAAGGAGTCTCCTTCTTTCTGAAAGGCTTCCAAATGGAACGGTTATCTTTTTGCGGCTTCTTAGACTTCATCCGGGATGTCTGTCCTTTCACTCGGCGAGCATGGTACAGTATGCAGCGGCCATTCCGCCGTCATGAGTCAGGCTTACGGAGACCGAAAACACTCCGAGCTCAGCTGCCTTTTCTTTTGCTCTGCCTTTCAGTTCGAGGTGAGGCGCGCCCTTCTCGTCAATTACGACTTCTATATCGGTCATGCCTATGCCCTCGCTCATTATACCCGTTCCAAGTGCTTTGCCGCAGGCTTCTTTTGCGGCAAATCTCGCTGCATAGCTCTCAGCCGCTCTTTTCCCGCCTGCCTTGATCCGGCAGTACTCCTGCTCTTTTTCGGTAAAGCATTTGTTTATGAAGCTGCTCTCGTTTCTTTCGAGTATCCTTCTGAAACGCTCGACCTCGACAAGATCTGTCCCGCAAAGAATCTTCATCGGTAACCGCAAATCTCCTTACGAAATCCTGCCGGCTCTTCCGAGCTTGCCGCTTACACGCATGTCACAGCCCTTGATGAGCTCTGCCGCAGGCAGTGCTGATACCAGCACCGTGCAGAGTCCGGCTGCGCTGCGGACCTCGAGAACGCTGTTAAGGACAGTTCCGATATCATCGTGAAGCGTAACGTCATCCGCAAAATCATCTATTATCAGGAAATCGATCCGTTTGATGGCATCGATCGTATCATTCTCAAGAACGGAAAGATTCTCGCACTTGGTGTAGAAAGCACTCTTTCCGAGGCTTATGGCGGTCTTTGTGATGCAGACTGCAAGATATGTCTTACCGGTCTGCGGAGCGCCGCTGTAAAGCCACAGAGGCTTATCAGACGTGTCTTCCTTGCCGAGCATGACCTTAAGGAGCTGTTCCATTATCTTCGAACGCTTCTCGGGATCGCCAAGGTAGTCTTTCCGGTAATTCTTCATTGTAAACGAAGTATAATCACTCAGGCCGCAGCTTTCATAGCACTCCTCGAGTTCAGCCTGTCTGCAGGAACATACGATGGGCGTGCCGCCTTTTCCTTTGGTAAAACCGGTATCATTGCACTTCGGGCAAATGGGCTTCTCCATGTCGAATTCCGGATCGATCCCGCTGTCTCTTATGACTCTCTCCCTTTGAGACTGAAGGCTTTCCTCTTCGATCTCGTAGCGCTTCTCAAGCCTTTCGTCATGATCGATCACGGCGATCAGCCTGTCCTTGCGGATGTCTATTATCCTGCTGTCGATGTTCTTGAGTTCCGGATGGGCATCATAGACGCGCTTCATGGCTTCGTCGCGCCTGATCTTTCTTACAGCCTCTGTTTCGGCAAGTCCTGCCGCGATAAGTCCTTTAATCGTTTTCATTATGAATCTCCGAACATATCAAGGATGTCGTCAAGAACGCTGTCGTCACCCTTCGTACTCTTCTGTTTTTCATCAGCAGTTGCCTTTGTTTCCTTATTTTCAGACTTCTCTTCCTTGCTTTCCTCAGTCTTCTCAGGAACGCTGTCATAAGTTTCGATACCAGCCTCGGCTCCGGTCCTCCACTTTGAACCTGAACGGCTCTTGCGGTGTGCGGACCTTCTTGCATTCTCCTTATGCTCCTCTTCGTCGAGCTTGGCTGCCTTGTCAGCAGTGTCGATCCCGAGATCGAACCACTTCTTCAAAGTATCCTCTATATGCTTCAGGTTCGGATTGCTGCGGAATTCATTCACACGGAAAGCATATGCGACAAGCTCTTCATTCGTGTTAAGGTTATCGACCCAGCCGTAGATCCTGTTTATGTCAAGCTCGGTAAGATGCTTGCGGAGCGTCTTGCTGCAGAGCTTGACCAGGCGTTCCTTAAGCGAATTCTTC
>JAIKZM010000008.1 GCA_024682215.1 Saccharofermentans sp.
TGCATAGTCACAAGCCGAGCGTTGAAGCGGGATCAGTCCTCCCGTGAGCCGTCGAACCTAATGAGTGCAGCGGAGCAGATGCTACCGGGGTGAAAGACCCATGATCTCGTAACAGCAATACGAGAGCCTTACCGGTTTCCCAATAGAGGATCCAGCCGGATACTCAACCCGCAGGGGGCAGAACAAATACTGCGGTGTACATACAAAAAGCATCAGGTTCAAAGCACAGGTCTGAAAACGCAAAAACTGTCAGATTTCAGTTATTTTTGTCAATTTTCGGGCGATTTTGGCCTTAGGGGGTTCGTTTTGCCATCTCCCACTACTTATAGGTGGAGCGGCTCGTTCTTCCAAGCGAGTAGCTTGCTCAATCCATAGCAAGAAAAAACAGTCCCATTATTGTCTTCACACTCATATTTTTGCCTCAAGGTGTACCCATCTGGGTACACCTTGGCTGTTTTTTGAAAAATTTACATTTTTGATGGGCAACTTTTGGCCTTTTTTGTCCTTATAGGTAGAGGCACATATAAAGCGGACCGGTCCAAGACCGATCCTCCTCTACCGGACATTGACAACTGAATATCAAACCCTAAGGCAAGCTGCAGGCCCTTTAAATAATACTTCTATAGCTAACTAGCTAACTATCCAACCACCTACCCACCCATCCAGCCAGCAAAAGAACAATGTAGCTAGCGACCGAGCTAAAAGAAGCAAACGAAAGAACTAGCTATCCGTCTAGCTGGCAATCAAGCAAAAAGGAGGAAAAGCAAGCCAACAATCGAACAAACCAAAAATCCAACAAGAAAGGAGGTTCAAACCCATGAACGAGAATACAAGGATCTACACCCAGAACGAGCTTTACGAGAACGAGATCAACACGGACGATTACAAGCTCAATTCGGAATCTGGCGAATTCGAAGGAACGCTCAAGATAAAAGCATGGACAAGCAAGTCCCGTATGAAAGGGAACGGAAAAGCGATCAGAGCATTTATAGAACTTGAAGACGGAAGAAAGATCATTGCTCTGGTCCAACCGTTCCGTTCGGAACAGATAGCGTTGATCAGCGCTGCTGAGATCGGAGAATTGCTGAAGCTCCGTTTTGAAACAAGCAGCAGCGGTCTGGTCTATTTGGCTGAGCTTAAAGCTTTGGATATGCCGGAAGAGATATTGTGATCTTTAGCTCAGACAAAACAAAAGGATCAATGAAAGATCATGCAGGGCGAAGCGGTTCCTGCATGAGATTTCAGGACCAGCAAAGGGGTCAAGGGGATTATCCCCTGCACACCACCTTGCAAGCAAGGTGTAGTGTGTTACACCCGACAGAGGCAGAAAGAATGTCGAGGAGGGTCAGTCTTCCGGTGGACGACTGACCTGACGACGATATTCGTGGCTGTTGGGGAGATATGAGAGCGCGGTCGTTTTTGCGCTCTTATATCGAAACAACAGAGCATCGGTTGTGAAATTGGCCGCCGCTTATTGCGGGCAATTTCACATAAGATGCGTCCTTCTGTTTCTGTCGCGGTGTATAAGACCGAAGTCATCTATGCAAAAAAGAAAAAGGAGTTTATATGCCGTACGCAATAATGCGAATAAGCAAATGCAAGCTGGGTGCCGTCACCCGTATCGAGAAGCACCACGAACGCAAGAAGGATGATTACAAGAGCAATCCTGACATTGATGTGAGCAAGTCTCACAATAACTTCCATATCAAGGATCCGCCTGACAGTTACAGGAAGCTGATACGGAAACGTATTGAAGAAGTCGGATGCCGTACCCGCAAGGACAGTGTTGTGATGCAGGACAGCATCTGTACCGCATCACCTGAGTTCTTCCAAGGAAAGACATCACGGGAAACTGAAGATTTCTTCAGACTGGCATACAGGTTTTATGTAAAGAAGTTCGGAGAGGAAAACATCTTATCAGCCGTAGTCCACCTTGATGAAAGAACGCCTCACATGCACGTGTGTTTCGTTCCGATCACCAAGGAAGGGAAATTTTCCTCCAAGACGTTGATAGGCGGTCCTGCGGGTCTTGTGAAGCTTCAGGACGACTTCTTCTCGCACATGTCCCTTCACTTCCCTGAACTTAAGCGGGGAATCCCCAAACGGATAACACACCGTAAGCATCTTCCGACATACCTGTTTAAGAACGCTGACATGCTCATGGAGCACTTTGATGAGATCTCTAAGGCTATCAATGACATTAACATGCTGAAGGCCAAGGAGAAGAAAGCACAGGCCATAGAGCTCATATCACGGTACGCGCCCGAGATGGCAAAGATGAAAGAGCAGCTCAAATCGGTCAACGGATATGTCGAAAAACTGAACAAGGACATCTGGGATGAGAGAGAGATCAGTCAGCACTGGTTCGGAAAAACAAAAGAAATGGAAAAGGCCGTCAAAGAAAAAGACATTGAGATCTATCAGCTCCAGGCAAAAATGCAAAAGATAGAGAAACAATTAAACCTGCTCCCTCCCGGATTACTCGAGAAACTTGAGGCAATGGAGAGAGCAATAAGAAAGGTAACAGCTAGAAATGAATGGATACGTTAACAAAAATGAAGAAAGGAATAAAACAATGAAGAAAGAAACGCCATTAGCAACCAAGGCATTCCTTACTCTTGAAGAAGCTGCCGAATACTTTAACATAGGGATAAAGAAGATCAGAGCTCTTACAAACGATGAACACTGTCCATATGTACTGTGGAATGGCACCAAGAGACTTATTAAGCGAAAGTCGTTTGAAGACTTCTTGAATAGTCAATACTCCATCTGAAGCACATTGTCCTGTAAAAAAACACGTCTGGGTTTATAATGAACTCAGACGTGCTTTTCTTTTATTTCATTAGGAGGATCTAAAAGTTGAGCATAAGATATACCCGTAAAAAGATTAAGTTAAGGAAAGGAGAATACCAAAGAGATAACGACACTTTTGAGTACAAGTGGTTTGATCCAAGCGGTAAACGGCATTCGATATATGCCAAATCGCTTCCCGAGTTGCGGAGTAAAGAAGATGTCATTCTTAAGGATATAATGGATGGCATCGATCACAGCAAACTCGACTTAACCATAAATTCGTATTACGAAATATGGAAGAGTATCAAGACTGGTGTGCGAGAATCATATTTCTCATCCTGTACCAGGACATATGAACGTTATATTGAACCTGATTTCGGTAAAACGAAGCTGAAGAACCTAGCCTACAGCAAAGTAGTAATGTTCATGGAAAGTTTAGCCAGGGATAAAGGTTTGCACTTTGGAACAATACGAAACATCTTTCTTGTTCTTTCTATGGTTCTTGACATAGCTGTCAAGGATGACGTTTTAAGAAACAACCCGTGCAAAGGGGCTTTGAAAGAATTAAGAAGAGAGTACGGCAAAGACGCCAAAGTTGTAAGAGCTCTTACTCTTCAGGAACAGAAACTGTTTGAAGCTTTTTTGGAGAAACCCGGGCGCTTTCATCAATACTGTCCTGTCTTCACGGTAATGCTGTGGACCGGTCTGAGAGTAGGTGAAGTACTTGGATTAAGATGGGAAGACATTGATTTTGTGAATAACGAAATAGATGTAAACCACATTATCCTTGATTACTCCAGAGGCAAAGGCAAAGGAAGCGTTTATACTGCAAATCCACCTAAGACCAGGAATAGTTACCGTACTGTTCCTATGTTACCAAAAGTTAGAGAAGCACTGTTACAAGAAAAGAGGATCCAAGACTTCTTGGGCATAAAGTGTGTTTCAGAGATCGGCGGCTATACTAATTTTATCTTCTTGGACAGCGAAGGAAATGTATTGCCTTATAGAAAACTGAATCATGTGCTGAACAGCATAAGCGATGAGATCAACAAGGAACTGCGTGAAGCCGGGAATTCTGATGTTAAGGTCTTTCCTCATATGCATAACCATATGCTTAGGCACACATTCGCTACAAGGATGAGAGAAGCTGGTGCCGACATGAAGGCTGTTTCCGATATGATGGGACACGAAGGCATACTTATAACTCTTAAGACATATACAGATGCTTCACGTGAGTTTAAGAGCAGAGAGATTGCTGTACTCGAACGATATTACGAGAACGCAACCTGAATCATACGACAAAACTTACGACATTTTTACGACTATTTATGCCGAATTGGTCAGATTAAGGTTTTAACCCAAACTGCCAGAAAGCTTTATATACAAGCATTTGAGGCGCATTTAGGCCTAATTAGG
>JAIKZM010000043.1 GCA_024682215.1 Saccharofermentans sp.
AATGAATCAGGAATACAGAATAATCTGCGAACGTTTGAAACAATTCAGGATCAATTACCCATTAACTCAAAGCGAGTTGGCTGAAAAATCCGGTGTTTCTGTAAGGAGTATTTCACGATTTGAAAATGGGGAAGATATCAGCATGTCAAAATTTATATGTATTCTCCGTGCTTTAGATCTCAGTGAACGTCTCATTGAGATAATACCTGATCAGAGCAAAAGACCATCTTATTATCTTGAGCAGGAAAATAAGAGGATAAGAGCTTCGGGTAACCGCGGAAATAGTTCTAAATCTCCTTTTGTCTGGGGTGAAGACAAATGATCAATACTGCAGAAGTGTTTCTATGGGGAACCAGGATCGGTATCATACACCAGGATGAAGATAAGGCGTATATATCATTTGAGTATGATAAGAGATTTATTAACAGCGGAATTGAATTATCTCCGATAAAAATGCCTTTGAGCGGCAGGGTATATTCATTTCCCGAATTGTCAGGAAGTGCATTTCACGGTGCTCCCGGTCTGATTGCTGATTCGCTTCCGGATAAATTCGGTAATTGCGTAATTGATCGTTGGCTGGCAGAACAGGGACGGTCGTTGAGTGATTTCAACGTGATCGACAGACTCTGCTATACAGGACAAAGAGGTATGGGTGCTCTGGAATATCATCCTGTTTCCGGTCCTGACCATTCATCGATCGAAGATATTGATATATCCAGGATGGTCAAGTTCGCTTCTGACATATTAACAGACAAGAAAGATCAACAGCTCAAGATAACTGACGATCCCGGTTACGGCCAGTTGATCAGACTGGGAACTTCTGCCGGTGGTGCCAGAGCAAAGGCGTTGATTGCCTGGAATGAAAATAAAGGCTTGGTCAAGAGCGGGCAAATTGATGCCGGAAACGGCTTTGAATATTGGCTTATGAAGTTCGACGGTGTAAAAAAGAACGGTGATCATGAGCTTGAGGATGAAGTTGAATATACCAGGATCGAATATGCATATTCATTAATGGCAAAAGATGCGGAAATCAAGATGAGTGAATGCCGTTTGTTTGAAGAGAACGGGCGTTATCATTTCATGACAAAACGATTTGACCGTATCCAAAACCAAAAGCTGCATATGCAGACATTGGGAGCAATGACACATATAGACTATAATCTTCCGGGACAAACGGGATACGAGGAAGCAGCAGACATAACAATGAGACTTACTAATTCTGCAGCGGACGTTACTGAGCTTTACAGGAGAATGGTATTTAACGTACTTCTGGTCAATCAGGATGATCATGTCAAGAATCTTGCATATCTGATGAATAAGCAAGGTGAATGGAAACTGGCACCTGCATATGACCTGACCTTTTCTTATAACCCTGATAACACTTGGCTTCGTGCTCATCAAATGAGAATCAATGGTAAGACCGAAGGAATAACATACGATGATCTCATCGCTTCGGGAAAAGCAATGGGGATGAGCAAATTAAAGTGTGAAAAAATAATCTGTCGTATACAAAATATTGCTGACAATATTTCAGAATATTTGAAGAAGACCGGAGTCAGCAGCAAAACGATCCGGATGATCGAATCGGTTATCAGGAACAGATAGCACTGTGAGTTTCATTTTTGTGTGACTGATTACGAATAAAACTGTATAATATCTTTTAGAAAAGAGAGGTTATAAAGTGCACAGTTTTAAGTTCACAACAGTTTTATTAGCCGCTGCCATGTGTCTATCCCTGTTTGCAACGCCTGTTTTGGCGTATGAAGATGAGACAGCACCTTCTGAGACAGAGACGACCGAGGTCGAGGACTTAAAGCCCTCCGAGACTGAAGGCACAACGGAAAGCTCAGAAACTGAGCCTTCTGAAACGACTGTACCTTCAGAATCATCTGAAACATCAGAGAGCGAGAGGTTTACTGTCAACAGGAAAGATTCCGTCAGGACCATTACAGGCATGTGCGGAGACAGAGCGGTATGGACGCTTGATAATGAAGGCACTTTGACGGTATCCGGTTTCGGTGACATGGATAACTATGGATCCGTTGATCTTATACCCTGGAAGAACCATAAGGACAGCATAAAGTCCGTTGTCATTTCAAGCGGCGTTACATCTGTCAGCGAAAGAGCTTTTGAAGGATGCAGCAATCTTGAATCGGTCAATATAGCCGGAACTGTTACAAAGATCGGAAATTACGCTTTTTCGGATTGTCCCAAGCTTAAGAGCGCAGTTCTTGACGAGAATCTGTACAGATCGTCTTCGGGTATCTTTTTCAGATGCACGGGCGTGCAGGTTTCTTATATATCAAATTACCCGATCCTTATATATGGCGGAACATCTGATGTCAGCAAAGCTTGTGCGGGTACCGTCGTCACTTTGAAGGCTTATGATGAAGCCGACGGCAAGGTATTTGACCAGTGGATCATCAACAGGGGAGATCACGCCGGAGATGATAAACTGCGTCGGCTGCCGGATCGACGGGGCTAAGTCGCCCTACTGCGAATCGCTCTGTCTGATCCGTCAGTGTGCTATGAGCCGGGGCCTGGAGACCTGCAGCGGCTGCGGGGAAATGGAGCACTGTGAGAAGCTGGGAGCGATTACCGAACACAACACAGACGCTTTGAAACGCCTGAAAACAGGCATTTGAAAAGAAGGAAGGACCAGATGGAGTATCATAAAACTATTACCCTGAAAGACGGCAGAGCCTGCACGCTCCGAAACGGAACGGCGGAGGACGGGCAGGCGCTGCTCAATATCTTCAACGTCACCCATGCACAGACGGATTTTCTACTCACATATCCGGAGGAGCACAGCTATACCGCTGAGGA
>JAIKZM010000056.1 GCA_024682215.1 Saccharofermentans sp.
CTTTGGATCGTTCGTATCAACGCAGCATGCCGTCTCAACGATATGAGCTATTCCAGATTCATGAACGGCCTTAAGAAGGCTGGCATCGAGCTCGATCGTAAGGTTCTTTCCGACATCGCTATCTCTGATGCAGCAAGCTTCGCTTCTCTTGTAGAGAAGGCTAAGGCAGCTCTCGCTTAATCTTTTATCCTGATTAAGACTTAAATGGGCGCGGGAATTTCCCGCGCCTTTTAAATTCTTGCCAAAGCCGGCTTAGTATTTTATGATTTTTCTAGACCTCATTAAGGTCCGAAGGGAGACTGTTTATGTTTTGCAAGCATTGCGGATGCGAGATACTCAATGATTCACTGTTCTGTGAGAATTGCGGTGCCAAGGTAGAAAACGTACCCTCTGCACCTCAGCCGGCAACACCCGTCCAGCAGTCAGAACCTGTTCAGGAAGTACCTCCGGTCCAGCAGTCTGTTCCTTGTGCAGCTCCCGTGATGCCTGAATATCAAGCGATCCCGGTAACTCCTGTATATCCGCCGAGTTCTGTTTATGCACGCAATGCCGCTGAAGCTCTTCAGGCTCAGCAGGCTATGATGCAGCAGTCACAGTTTGCTTCTGTTGCCCAGCCTGCATATCCGCCATATGCAACTGTTACTTCTTTGCAGCCGTATCAGCAGCCTGTCTATACGCAGCCGCTCCCGGGCGTTTTGTACGATCCCAACGCAGAACCTGCAGGAAGCAGGATCTTCCTTAAGATACTCAGGATCGCAGGCGGTGTCACATCAGGGTTATATACTTTATTGTTCCTGTTATCTTTACTTTCAGATAATTCGGATAAAGCTGCCGCATATTTCTTTTTGCTTTCATACAGCGTGTTTGTGCTTATCTTTTCGCTGTGCAGAAAGAAAATCGGAAAGGGAGCATTTATTGCTCTGACCATTCCGCTCGCAGTGCTGCTCTATATCTTCACCAACATCTTCGGAAAACTCTGATCAGTATATGCAGCCTATCACCAGCCGCGACAACGCAAGAGTTAAGCGTCTTGTATCGCTTCACAAACGCGAAAATGCAAGACGGGAGGGACTTGTCTTTCTTGAAGGAGAGAGGCTCTGTACCGATGCGTTCGGCTCTGGCATAAAGCCTTCGGAAGTCGTCATTACTGAGAAGAATATTCCCTGGGCAGAGAAATACGCGGGCGGTGCGGAGGTTACTTTATTAAGTGACAACTGCTTCAAAAAGATCGCTTCCACCGTTAATCCGCAGGGCATAGCGTGCATAGTAAGACAGCCCGTTCTCGAGAATGAGATCCCTTTTAGGGGAGACGGCAATGATATCTACGCAGTGCTCGAAGACATTCAGGATCCCGGTAATCTGGGAACGATAATAAGGACGGCAGATGCGTTTGATTTCACTGCCGTCATAATGTCGCCTTCGACCTGTGACCCGTTTAATGAGAAGACCCTGCGTTCTTCAATGGGCTCTGTTTGGCATCTGCCGTTAGTTACGTGTCCATTGGACGGCGCGTTTGCGTTTTTTGCTGAGAAAGGCATTGATTCTTTAGCCATGCATCTTAAGGGCGAAGATCTCAAAGAGGCTGAAATAAAGCTTCCTGCGGCATATCTCATAGGGAATGAAGGACGCGGCCTGTCTGACGAAACCTCAGCCAGATGCACCCGTCTGGTAAAGATACCCATGCCCGGAAAAGCCGAATCCTTAAATGCCGCTGCGGCATCCGCGATCACGGGATATGTGCTTTCTTCAAAGCGCAGATAACTGTTTTCTCCTTTAATTGATTAAACAAATTGATAAAAAGACAGTCCTCGAAAAAGGTCTTTTTGTTGTAAATATTGAAATTTGCGGCACAATGCCTGCGTTTTCTCATTTTTATATTTAAAAATGCTATAATTGCAACTCTAAAAGAAGGAGGATTATTTCCATGGGAATGACAATTTCACAGAAGATCATTAAAGAACACCTTTTATCCGGTGAGATGAAAGCAGGCGAGGAAATCTCCATCAGGATCGACCAGACCCTTACACAGGATTCTACAGGTACCATGGCATACCTCCAGTTCGAGGCCATCGGCGTTGACCGCGTAAAGACCAAGCTTTCGGTTGCTTATATCGACCATAACATGCTCCAGTCCGGTTTTGAGAACGCTGACGACCACAAGTACATTCAGACTGTTACCGCAAAGCACGGCATCAGATTTTCACGCCCCGGCAACGGTGTCTGCCATCAGGTCCATGTTGAGCGTTTCGGTATCCCGGGACAGACACTCCTCGGTTCTGACTCACACACACCTACATGCGGCGGTATCGGAATGCTCGCTATCGGCGCAGGCGGACTTGACGTTGCAGTAGCAATGGGCGGCGGTCCTTACTACATCACAATGCCTAAGATGGTCAGAGTTACTCTCAAGAACAAGCTCGGCAACTGGGCTACTGCAAAGGACATCATCCTCGAAGTTCTCCGCATCATGACCGTTAAGGGCGGTGTAGGAAAGATCATCGAGTATGCAGGTGACGGCGTTAAGACACTGTCTGTTCCAGAACGTGCAACCATCACGAACATGGGCGCTGAGCTCGGTGCCACAACTTCCATCTTCCCCTCTGATGAGGTTACAAGAGCTTTCCTTAAGGCTCAGGACAGGGAAGACGCATGGACAGAGATCAAGGCTGACGAAGACGCAGTTTACGATGAGGAGATCGAGATCGACCTCGCAACATTAAGACCGCTCATCGCAAAGCCTCACATGCCTGACCAGGTTGTTTCCATCAAGGAAGTCGCAGGCCTCAAGGTTGACCAGTGCTGCATCGGTTCATGCACCAACTCTTCACTTTACGACATGCTCAAGGTAGCAGCCATCCTCAAGGGCCACACCGTAGCTCCTGACGTATCGCTCGTTATCGCTCCCGGTTCAAAGCAGGTACTCAACATGCTCGCAGAGAACGGTGCTCTTTCCGACATGATCGCTGCCGGCGCAAGGATCATCGAGTGCGGCTGCGGACCCTGCATCGGCATGGGCCAGTCACCTAAGACAAACGCCGTATCACTGCGTACAAATAACAGAAACTTCTATGGAAGATCCGGAACAAAGTCCGCTTCCATCTATCTCGTAAGCCCTGAGGTTGCTGCTGTTGCAGCCATCACAGGTGTTGTCACAGATCCCGCTGATTTCGGTGAACCTCCGGTAGTCGAGATGCCCGAGAACTTCATGGTCAATGACAACATGGTCATCATGCCTGCTGAATCAAGCAATGATGTTGAGGTCGTCAGAGGCCCGAACATCAAGCCTTTCCCGGTCAACACCAAGCTCGCTGACGAGGTTGACGGCAAGGTATTGATCAAGCTCGAGGACAACATCACTACAGATCACATTATGCCTTCGAACTCCAAGCTTCTGCCTTACAGGAGCAACGTTCCTTATCTCGCTGATTTCTGTCTCACACCTTGTGATGAGGAATTCCCCAAGAGAGCTAAGGAGAACAACGGCGGTTTCATCGTAGGCGGTGAGAACTACGGTCAGGGTTCCTCACGTGAGCACGCGGCTCTCGCACCTCTCCAGCTCGGAGTCAAGGGCGTCATCGCACTCTCATTCGCAAGGATCCACATGGCAAACCTCATCAACAACGGAATCCTTCCTCTCGTATTCAATGACAAGGCTGATTACGATAAGCTCGGACTCCTCGATGAGCTCGAGATCAAGGATGCAAGGAACCAGGTCATTGCAGC
Source organism: Saccharofermentans sp. (assembly GCA_024682215.1). GTDB lineage: Bacteria > Bacillota > Clostridia > Saccharofermentanales > Saccharofermentanaceae > Saccharofermentans. Next base: position 3,724 of record JAIKZM010000056.1, read on the forward strand.
TTCCAAGGAAGGCAAGAGCGTTATCGTCACCAACAAGACACAGGGTTATGACTTTGCCACGACACTCAGCATTTCCGACAGACAGTGCGGCATGCTGCTTGCAGGCGGACTTCTGAACTTCACAAGAGAACAGCATTCAGAAGCTTGATGATTTGAAGGCACCTCCGGGTTTCCCGGTTCAGGAAGGTGAATATATGGAGCAGGAAGAAAAGGAAAAACTTATTAATAAGATCGCGGATATCGCTGTAGTAAAATCGCACATCAATCCCGATCTTTACACGAAATATAATGTTAAGCGCGGTCTGCGCAACAATGACGGCACAGGCGTTCTCGTAGGCCTTACAGAGGTCGGGGAAGTCATGAGCTACATCGTTGACGATGCAGACAGGATCCCTGTTGAAGGAAAGCTTTTCTATCAGGGTTATGAGATAAGCGAACTCGTTAACGGATTTTTCCCGCAGAAGAGATTCGGCTTTGAGGAGATTGCATTCCTTCTTCTTACCGGAGACCTTCCCAAGAAGGATGAACTCGCCAACTTCAATGAGCTGCTTTCAAGCGTAAGAAGACTGCCTGAAGGATTTACCGAAGACATGATCATGAAGGCTCCTTCGCCTGACATCATGAATAAGCTCGCAAGATCCGTTCTCGCGCTCTATTCTTATGACGATAATCCTGATGCGACAGACATTCCGAATGTCGTCAGACAGTGCACGGAGCTCATCGCAAGATTCCCGGTGCTCATCGCTTATGCCTACATGGCAAGAAGACACTATATCGAGCATCACAGCCTTTATATCCACGATCCCAAGCCTGAGTACAACACGGCTGAGAATATACTCTATCTGATGCGTGCCGACGGAAAGTTCACTGAACTTGAGGCAAGGATCCTGGATCTCATGCTCGTGCTTCACGCCGAGCACGGCGGCGGCAACAACTCGACTTTCGTTACCCACGCCGTATCTTCAACAGGTTCTGACACATATGCCGTTATAGCGGCCGCTGTAGGCTCTCTGAAGGGCCCTCAGCACGGCGGCGCATCCAACAAGGCTTACGGCATGATGAAGGACTTAAGAGAGCATGTAAGCAACTGGGAGGACGAAGACCAGATCAGAGCTTACCTCACATCGATCCTCAAGAAAGAGGCATTCGACCGCTCAGGTCTGATCTACGGTATCGGACATGCCGTTTATACGCTTTCCGATCCGAGAACGGTCACCATCAGAAAGTATGCCGAGCTTCTTGCAAGAGAGACAGGTAACATGGATCTTTTCAATCTGTATCTGCGTGTTGAAAAGCTTGCACCTGATGTCTTCCATGCTGTAAAGAAGAACGACAAGATCGTCTGCGCAAACGTAGACTATTTCGCAGGCCTTGTTTATTCAATGCTCGGCATCCCGCAGGAACTCTTTACACCGCTGTTTGCATGCGGCAGGATCGCAGGCTGGAGCGCGCACAGAATAGAAGAGCTCGTAAGCGGCGGAAGGATCATGCGTCCTGCATTCAAGTGCGTTAACAAGAGAAGACCTTACGTTCCGATGAACGAAAGATAAATCAAATGCTTGCGTAAGACTTTAACCTGTGGTAATATACACGGGCAAAAGTCAAACGGCCCCATGGTCAAGTGGTTAAGACGGCGCCCTCTCACGGCGCAATCAGCGGTTCGAATCCGCTTGGGGTCACCAATAAAACTTCCGATATTCTGTCGGAAGTTTATTTATTTGCGGAATTTCTATGTATAATTAAGAAAAACTTACGGAAGGCCGCAATAAATGAGCAATTCAAATAACAGCCTGATCCCGGCAGGCGTATTCGGAAACGGGATGGTTCTCCAAAGAGGAAAAGAATGCCGAATCTTCGGTAAGTCGGGCGGAAGCGAAGTTTCCGTTACGATTGAAAAGGACGGCGAAAAGGAGAGTTTTAAGGCTCCTGTCGAAAACGGTAAATTCGTCTGTTCCTGCGGTATCCATGAACCCGGTACCGGATATAAGGTCACTGTTTCTGACGGTACTGATTTCATTACTTATGACGATGTCTGCTTCGGTGATGTTTACTATCTCTGCGGCCAGTCCAATATGGAACTTCCCGTAGGCAGGACTCTTGATGTTACCGGTGAAGAAGTCAAATCCTGCGATTATCCTTACGTAAGACAGTATCTGCTTACTCCTGATTACAGGCTCGATCCTACGAAAGAAGCATCAGTGCCCGTAAGTCCCTGGATAAAGGGGCAGGGCAAGGATATCCTCGATTTCAGTGCGGTTGGTTTCTTTGCGGCAATAAGACTTTACGATAAGACAAACATTCCCGTAGGTCTTGTTAATGCAGCCCAGGGCGGTGCTTCGATCGAAGCGTGGATGCCTTTGGATCTTTTGGATTCTTTCGGTGATTTCCGCGAACAGGCAAAGCCTTACATGGAAGACGGCTCGGTCCAGGAGTTCCTGAAGAACCAGGATATCTCTCAGGCAGCATGGGTCGATAAATTGAACGGTGATCTCGGCAAGGGCTTAGAGAATAATATCCCGGAAGACGCATCAAATATCGAAGTGCCTTTCATCAGGAACACAGGTGACGGAGAACTCTTCTTGGGAAGTGTATGGCTCTACCGTGAGTTCGAACTTGAAGAAGGCGACATTAAGGGTGATGGTGCATTCCTTTATCTCGGCGAGATGGTCGATTCGGACATCACGTTCATTAACGGTATACAGGTCGGAACTACAGGCTACTGCTACCCGCCGAGAAAATATCCGTTCTCTTCAAGCATTTTAAGACCCGGAAAGAATCTCATTGCAGTAAGACTCCTTATAGAACACGGATGCGGTGCATTTCTGCCCGAGCATAAGTATTTTGTCAGGACAGGCGATAAGAAGATCGACCTGACCGGTACGTGGAAATACAAGGTAGGTAACAGGACAACCGTTGAAAAGGACAGATTCTTCATGGCACAGTGGATCCCGTCCGCACTTTTCCAGTCTTCAGTGCTTCCCGTAAAGGACCTTGCGATGAAGGGGATCTGGTGGTATCAGGGCGAATCGAACGCAAACGATCCGAGCCGCTACGATGAGAAGTTCAAGGCGATGGTCCTGAAGTTCAGAGAAGACTTTAATGACGATCTTCCGATCATCTGCACGGTAATGGCTGATTTCGACGATCCTGCAAACGGTAAGGCCGGAGATATCGCAAACGGATTCTCTGACAACGGACTTACTATCCAGGACGGCTGGAAGACGGTTCAGGAGATGCAGCTTCATGCGCCCGAGCAGGTTGAGCTCTGCGCAAGTGTAAGTGCAAAAGACCTGTCGGAACCTTTTGAACTCCATCCGCAGAATAAGAGTATTTTGGGCGCCAGATTTGCGGAAAAGGCAATGCAGTGGCTCTGAAAGGATAAGGGAACTCAAGTGATACGCATATTCGAAAAAGATACTAAGACTGCAATACTTGTAAGCGGCAGCGACAAAGGCGTCCTGAGAGTGGCGTCGGCGCTGGCTGAAGACATCAGGAAAGCAACCGGATGCCATGTGAAAGCCGCGAGGGTCATAAGAACGTTCGATACGGGAAACGGTACTGCACAGGGCTGCAGACTTGTTATTGCGGCAGGTATCTGGAACGAAAGCGGATACGCTGAGTTCGCATCTGCAAACGGATTCGTCATTCCTGACGCGGTAAAGAACGGCAGGGAACAGTTTTCAATAGATTTCCGCCTGGAAGATGACAGAGTCATCGTGTTCATTACCGGCAGCGACAAGCTCGGTACAGAATACGGACTGCTTCACATCTCGTCTCTGTTTGGCGTATCACCCTGGCACTATTTCGCCGATTCCGTCATCGAAAAGAAGGAAACGGTGGATATCCCCGAAGAAAAGCTCAGGTTTGTTTCCAAGAGACCTTCGATCGAATACAGGGGATTCTTCCTCAATGACGAATGGCCGTCTCTGGGTTCCTGGGTTACAAATGCTTTCGGTGATTTCAATGAGGATTTCTATGAGAAAGTATTCGATCTGCTGTTGAGGCTTAAGGGCAATTTTCTCTGGCCTGCAATGTGGAGCGCGGTATTCAGTGAGGATGGAAGAGCATTCCCGACAGCATCTGCAGAGCTTGCAGACGAATTGGGCATCTATATGGGCACTTCTCACCACGAGCCTTTGTTCAGAGCGGGAGAAGAGTTCTCGCATTACATGAGCGGCAGCAATTCCGAAGGCTACGGAGCAGACTGGAGCTTCTATACGAATCCTGAAGGATTAAAGAGATTCTGGGAGGATTCCGTTATCCGCAACAAGGATTTCCGTTCGCTCATCACGATAGGAATGCGCGGCGAAAGAGACAGCAAGATACTCGGTGAGGACGCTACGCTGAAGGACAACATTGACCTTCTCAAGAACACCATCACCGCACAGAAAGAGATACTTGATAAGCACGGCCTCGGTGATGCCGTTAAGGTCCTGGCTCTGTATAAAGAAGTTGAGGATTATTTCTACGGTGACAAGGATACTGAGGGCCTTTGTTCATGGAAAGGCATCGAAGACGCAACGCTGCTCCTCTCAGACGATAACTTCGGAAACCTCCGTACGGTTCCTGATGAGAAGATCCGTGACCGCAAAGCTGGTTGGGGAATATACTATCATTTCGATTATCACGGCGATCCCATCTCTTACGAGTGGGTCAATTCAACGCCGCTTATCAAGGCATGGGAACAGCTTACGACAGCTTATGAATACGGCATTAGGAAGATATGGATCGCCAACGTCGGAGACCTGCGCCCGCAGGAATTGCCGCTGAGTTATTTCATGTCTCTGGCTTATGATTTCGAGAAGTGGAGCGAACCCGATCTTACTGATGATTTCCTGCTCGAATGGATAGACGAGCAGTTCGGAGGTTCACTCGACGAAGAAGAGAAGAAGGATGTTTTCGATATCCTTTTCGAATACCCGAGCTTTAACGGTGACAGACGTCCGGAAGCGACGCATCCGGATACGTTCAAGTTCTCTGACAGCCTTGAGGCGTTTGAGGAACTTGGCCGTGCGGACCAGCTTGAAAACCTTGCCGAAAGCCTTGGAACCGATTTTGAGAGTGACCGCGGAAATGCGCTCTTCGGTCTCGTGCAGTTTCCTGCGGTAGCTTCGGCGAACTTAAGGAAGATGATGATCTATGCGGGATTAAACCGCCTGCTTGCCGGATGGAATGTGTATGCGGCAGGCTATGTCGGTGAGCTGCTCAAGAAGACCATAGAGAAAGACAAGGAGCTCGTAAGGCAGTACAACGAGGATATGAACGGCGGAAAATGGAAGGGCATGATGTCTTCCAAGCACGTTGATTTCGTCAACTGGAATGACGAAGGCTCAGAATACCCCGAGCCCGTTTATCTTAAGATGGAAGTCTGCAATGATACGCTCGTGTCGGTCAACCTCAATACTCCCGTCGTTATCGGAAAAGACCTTGACGGGATCGTTTTCTCATCGCTGGAGGATAATACTGAAGCGATCTTCGTAATGAGCATCAAGGACGGAATAAGCGTCAGTACGGACCATGAATGGATCAGTATCGACTGTCATAAGCTTTTAGAGGGAATGATGTGCGTCAATGTGAGCATCAATTGGGAACAGCTGGGACAGGATTCCGAAGGTGCAGTCTCCGTAAGTTTTGGCTCCGAACAAACTAAGATCCCTGTTAAGGCTAAGGTCTTCGATAAGTCATTGTACAGTCCGCAGACATTTGTCGAGTCGCTCGGATACATAGGCATCTCTGCAGGCTGCTTTGCGGATTCTTATGTCCCCGAAGGATCAGGCTGGCTGATAATGAGAAACTACGGCAAAGCGCTCTCTGCGCTGAAGCCTTATCCGATCACGAAGGATTATGAGGACGCCGAAGCGCCTTCGCTTACATACAGGTTCGTGATAAACAATGAGGGAACTTATCACATAACGTTCTGTCTGCTGCCGAACAATAATCCGAAGAAGGGAAGCAGGGTAAGGTTCCTGTCCGAACTCGACGGAAAGCTCACGGAGCATTTCATGCTGCCTGAAAACTACGGCATCGGAACGCCCAAGGATGTTAACTGGGGTACGGCGGTCCTTAATAACCAGCGTAAGATCAGTTTTGACGCCGATCTTGCAAAGGGCGAACACGTGCTCGTCTTTAAGGTTCCCGAGGCCGGCTGTGTCCTTGAGAAGATCGAGATCGATCAGACCGTGGACGAAAGCTTCTACGGATGTCCGTTTACGTATATCAAAAAGTGACTTTTTCGGACTTTTTTCCGGACTGCTAATAAGGGTGACAAATTGTCCTCGTAATTAACACGATTCCAGATATAATCCGTGTTATAATTCACTGATTATATTAGGGATATTACTATGGAAAAGAATAAGTTCATTAGGATCAGAGGTGCCAGAGAGCACAACTTAAAGAATATAGATATCGATATACCCAGACGTGAGATGGTAGTCATCACAGGTCTTTCGGGTTCCGGCAAGTCATCACTGGCTTTTGACACCATATATGCCGAAGGACAGCGCCGTTATGTAGAGTCGCTTTCTTCTTATGCCAGGATGTTCTTAGGCCAGCTTGAGAAGCCCGATCTGGACAGCATTGACGGCCTTTCGCCGGCTATCTCCATCGACCAGAAGTCGACGGTAGTTAACCCGAGATCCACCGTTGGCACGGTTACGGAAATCTACGACTATCTAAGACTTCTTTATGCTCGCGTAGGCGAGCCTTATTGCCCTAAGTGCGGCAAGCCCATCCGTACCCAGACGATCGATCAGATCATCGACAAGCTTAAGGAATACGCTGAAGGCACCAGGATGATCATCTACGCTCCCATGGTAAGGGGCAAGAAGGGCGAGTTCAGCAAGCTGTTTGACAGCTTCAGACGCTCCGGATACGCAAGGGTCAAGGTCGACGGCATCATGTATGAGCTTGATGAGGACATCAAGCTCAATAAGAACAACAAGCATGAGATCTACGTGGTAGTGGACAGGCTTGTCATAAAGGATTCCAACACCACGAGGCTCAATGACTCATGTGAGACCGCTCTGAAGCTCTCAGGCGGACTTCTGCTCGTTGAGACGCAGACAGCAAAAGAAGGCAAGGACGGACAGAAGGAATACGAGACGAATGAGGAATTCTTCTCGCAGAATCTGGCATGCCCGGACTGCGGCATCTCTTTCGGCGAGATAACCACAAGGAGCTTCTCTTTCAACAGCCCTGAGGGCGCATGCCCCAACTGTTCCGGTATCGGTACTCTCATAAAGGTCGATCCCGAGCTCTGCGTTACCAATCCTAAGCTTTCCATAAACGAAGGCGCGATCAGAACGGCCGGCTGGAATTTCGATGACCCCAAGAGTTGGGGAAGAGGCTTTATCACGGCTCTCGCGGAGAAGTACAAATTCTCGCTCGACATGCCTTACTACAAGCTCCCTGAGAACATCAAGGACATAATCATGTACGGAAACGGCGGTGAGAAGATGAAGATCGATACCACCAATTCCGTATACCCGAGATCCGGTGATTACTATGCCGCATGGGAAGGCATAGTTCCGAGCGTCAACAGGAGATGGAGGGAATCCATGTCTGAGGACGCAAAGGCATCCTACGAGAGATACATGAGCATCGACGTCTGTCCCGTATGCGGAGGCGCAAGGCTCAATCCCAACAGTCTTGCCGTAAAGATCGGCGGAAAGAATATAAGCGAAGTCACGAACCTTTCAGTAAAGAACATGATCAAGTTCTTTGATGATCTGTCCTTTACGAAGATGAAGGGCGAGATTGCAGCTCCGATCTTAAGGGAAGTATCTGCAAGACTGCGTTTCCTTTTTGATGTGGGACTCGATTACATGACACTTTCAAGATCTTCTGCCACGCTCTCGGGCGGTGAAGCGCAGCGCATCAGGCTTGCGACTCAGATAGGTGCAGGACTTCAGGGAGTGCTGTATGTCCTTGACGAGCCTTCGATAGGTCTTCATCAGAGGGATAACGACAAGCTCATCAAGACTTTGTTTAAGCTCAGGGACTTGGGGAACTCGATCCTTGTAGTCGAGCATGACGAAGAGACCATGAGGGCCGCAGATCACATTATCGATATAGGCCCCGGAGCCGGAGTGTTCGGAGGCAGGGTCGTTGCCCAGGGCAGTGTGGATGACATCATCAATACCAGGGAATCGATTACCGGAGATTATCTTTCCGGCAGGAAGTTCATACCCGTTCCCATGGTAAGAAGAAAGCCCGATCCCAAGAAGATGCTTTCGATAAAGGGAGCTACGGTCAACAACCTGAAGAATGTCGATGTGGACATTCCTCTCAGCCTTTTCACGGTGGTTACCGGTGTATCAGGCTCAGGCAAATCATCGCTCATCAATTCAACGCTCGTGCCGTATCTCACACACGTCCTTAACGGCGCCCACAAGACGCGCGTGCAGTGCGAGAGGATAACTGGATATTCCAACCTCGACAAGATCATCTGCATCGACCAGAGCCCGATAGGAAGGACTCCGAGGAGCAACCCCGCTACTTATATCGGCCTATTCGATCTCATTAGAAAGCTCTTTTCCGAGACCCCGGATGCGAAATCCAGAGGATTCGGTCCCGGCAGATTCTCGTTCAACACTAAGGGCGGAAGATGCGAGGCTTGTTCGGGAGACGGCGTAAACAAGATCGAGATGCATTTCCTGCCGGACATCTACGTCACATGCGACGTGTGCAAGGGAAAGCGCTACAACAGGGAGACTCTTGAAGTCAGATATAACGGAAAGAACATCTCGGATGTGCTCGAGATGTCAGTCGATGAAGCCTGCGAGTTCTTCAAGAACCACAGTGCGATCTATAAAAAGGTCAGGACGCTTCAGGATGTCGGTCTCGGTTATATCAAGCTCGGACAGCCTTCCACCACTCTTTCGGGCGGTGAGGCGCAGAGGATCAAGCTTGCATCAGAGCTTTCACGCCGCTCGACAGGAAAGACCATCTATGTCCTTGATGAGCCTACAACGGGGCTTCACGTGGCTGACGTACATAAGCTCGTAGAGATCCTTGAAAGACTTACGGAGACTAAGAATACGGTAGTTGTCATCGAGCACAATCTCGATGTCATCAAGACTGCGGATCATATAATCGATCTCGGACCCGAGAGCGGTGACGACGGCGGACAGATCATTGCGCAGGGCACACCTGAGGAGATCTGCAAAGTTAAGAAGTCTTATACGGGACAGTTCCTCAAGTCCGTTCTCGATAATGCGCGCAAGAATGGCCAGTATGCCGACATTTCCGCATTCATCGACACTGCAAGGCTCGAAGAGGAACAATATGATATAATTACAGGTCCGAGAGTGAGAAGAAAGATCAAGGAACAAGGGACAGATAAAAAAGACGGAGAATAAAGCAAATGGCACTTTGCAGCATATGTAAGACAAGACATGCAATAGTATTTACGAGCCGTTATGAAGACGGCAAGCGCATCGATGAAGGCTTTTGCCTCAAGTGCGCATATGAATCGGGCATTGCCGGTGTTACCGACATGTTCAAAGCAACGGGCATCAATGCCGATAACATTGACGAGATGAGCGACAGGCTCGAGGAAATGATCGCGAACAACGGTATGTCAGTCGATCCCGGTGATTTCCTGAAGCAGCTTGCAGGCGGCGATCTCGATCCCATGGGCGATGACGATGACGATTCATACGAGTTTGACGAAGACAGCACGCCCGTAGGCGTAGCCGATGCCGAGAAGTCTGGTGATGACGGCAAGGACGACGGCAAGGATCCTGATGAGAAGAGACCTTCGTTCTTCGATAACATCTTCGGCAGAAGACCCGGTTCTGAAGCAGACGGCAAGGATACTTCCAAGGACAGGCGCAAGGGCCGCCCGAGAATGAAGTTCCTCAACGAATTCGGTACAAATCTTACCGAGCGTGCTGCAGAGGGCAAGATCGACAGGATCATCGGCCGTGACAGCGAGATAGAAAGATGCATCCAGATCCTTAACAGAAGGACCAAGAACAACCCCGTTCTGATCGGTGCTCCGGGTGTAGGAAAGACAGCGGTGGCACAGGGCCTCGCGGTAAAGATAGTTGAAGGCAGTGTTCCTGAGAAACTACTCAACATGCAGGTATGGCAGCTTGACCTTCCTGCAATGGTTGCCGGAACTCAGTTCAGAGGTCAGTTCGAGAGCCGTATCAAGGGCGTCATTAACGAGGCCATGAAGGCAGAGAACATAATCCTTGTAATCGATGAGCTCCACACGATAATCGGAGCGGGTGATGCCGAAGGTTCCACCAATGCCGCAAACATCCTGAAGCCGGCTCTGGCAAGGGGCGAACTGCGCATCCTGGGTTCCACGACAACTGCGGAATACAAGAAGATCGAGAAGGATTCGGCTCTTGAGAGACGTTTCCAGAAGGTTATGCTCGATGAACCTTCCGTTGAGACTTCCATCGAGATCCTCAAAGGCATCAAGGACTACTACGAGAAGCACCACAACGTTACTTATTCTGATGAAGTTATCGAGTTTGCGGTAAAGGCTTCAAAGCGTTATATAACGGACAGATACCTTCCCGATAAGGCCATCGACCTTATCGATGAGGCCGGTTCTGCCGCAAACCTCAAGAACGTCAAGCTCGTTAAGCTCGCAAATACCAAAAAGGCTCTTGAGAAAGCAAAGACCGAGCATCAGAGACAGATAGATTCGATGGAGAACTCCTCGCCCGAAGAGCGTGAGCAGGACTACGAGAAGGCTGCTGAGCTCAAAGCAAAGGTTGATAAGCTTACCAACGAACTCGAGGCTCTCGAGAACGACGTTAAGCCTGATCCTATCCAGGTCGAGGATATTGCCAGGGTAGTTGAGATGTGGACGGGAATCCCGCTCAAGTCCATTTCAGAGACAGAGACGGAGAAGCTTTCACATCTCGAAGAGAGACTGCATAAGAGAGTCATCGGACAGGAAGAGGCCGTACATGCCGTTTCAAATGCCGTAAGACGCACAAGGGCAGGCTTTACCAAGAAACACAAGCCTACTTCTTTCATATTCGTAGGACCTACCGGTGTAGGTAAGACAGAGCTTGTTAAGGCTCTCGCTGAAGTCATGTTCGACACCGAGGAAGCTCTTATCAGGATCGACATGTCTGAATACATGGAGCCTCATTCAGTCAGCAAACTGATCGGCTCTCCTCCGGGATACGTAGGTTTCGACGATGCGGGGCAGCTTACTGAGCAGGTAAGGAGAAAGCCTTATTCCGTAATCCTTTTCGATGAGATCGAGAAGGCTCATCCGGATGTGTTCAATCTCCTTCTTCAGATGCTCGATGACGGCGTCCTTACGGACAGCCACGGCCTGCATGTTAACTTTGAGAACTGCATTATCATAATGACGTCCAATGCCGGCAGTTCTGCCAAGGCATCTACGATTGGATTCTTCAACGGCACACATGAGGCCCTCGAACAGCACGTCCAGTCAGCTCTTAAAGAGACGTTCCGTCCAGAGTTCCTTAACAGGGTCGATGACATAATCATATTCAAGTCTCTCAAGCCTGAGGAGATCCGCTCGATCGTTGACATCATGATCAAGGATGTATTCAGCTCGCTCGAAGACAAGCACATCAAGGGCTCGATAACGAAGGCTGCAGGCGACCAGCTCGCTTCTGTCGGTTACGACGAGAAGTACGGAGCAAGGCCGCTTAGAAAGGCGATCAGAAAGAATATCGAGGATCCGCTTTCCGACATGTTCCTTTCCGGTGCGCTCAAGGACGTCGTGTCGCTTAAGATCGATTACAGGAAAGACAAGTTCGTATTCGATACGGTCAAGGCTAAGGAAGAATGAATAACTGCGAGACCTGTATGTATTCCGTAACGGACGAGATCACGGGAGAAGCTTTCTGTGACCTCGATCTTGACGAGGATGAGGTAATAAGGCTCTCGCATAGCCGAAGCAAGGAATGCCCGTTCTACAAAGACGGTGATGAGTATAAGACCGTAAGGCATCAGATGTGATATGGATGAGAGATTTCGTTCGATAGTTGATTCACTGAAAGATACGCAGGATATCTCAAAAGAGGACCTTGCGTATCTTCTTGAGTGTGACGGCTCTGATAACGAATATCTTTTTGAAGCTGCGCGCGGCGTGGCTGAGACTCACTTTCACAAAGAGATCTATTTAAGGGGCCTCATAGAGTTCTCCAATTACTGCAGGAACAACTGTTACTATTGCGGCATAAGAGGAGGCAATCTCAAGGCTGAAAGATACAGACTCTCTGAAGAGGAGATCCTTTCATGCTGCGAGATAGGCGAGAAGATAGGCTTTAAGACCTTTGTCCTTCAGAGCGGAGAAGACCCGTATTATACGGATGAACTTATCACGGATCTCATAAAGAAGATCAAGACGGCTCATCCGGACTGCGCGGTCACGCTTTCCATCGGAGAAAAGTCTCATGAAAGCTATCAGAAGTTTTTTGACGCAGGTGCCGACAGGTATCTTCTGCGCCATGAGACTGCAAATGAGGAGCATTATTCAAAACTGCATCCCAAGAGCATGTCAGGAGCAGAGCGCAAGAAATGCCTCTTTGACCTTAAGAAGATCGGCTACCAGGTAGGCTGCGGTATAATGGTCGGCACGCCATGCCAGACTGTTGAGAATATTTACGAAGATATCGTTTTTATGAAAGAACTGCAGCCGCACATGATCGGAATAGGGCCGTTTATCGCGCATAAGGATACGCCGTTCAAAGATGAGCCTGACGGTAGCGTGGACCGCACGCTGCGGCTCCTGGCGATATTGAGGCTTATATTCCCGAAGGTGCTATTGCCCGCGACTACCGCTCTTGGAACGGCGGACGCAATGGGAAGGGAGAAGGGGATCCTTGCAGGTGCCAACGTAATGATGCCCAATCTTTCGCCTTCAAACGTGCGGAAGAAATACCTTCTCTACGACGGCAAGATATGCACCGGCGAAGAGGCTGCCGAATGCAATGCGTGCCTGAGAGGCAGGGTGGAGCGCATAGGGTTCCATGTAGCAGACAGCAGGGGAGATCATCCTGATTTTATAAAGCAGTAAAAAGGGGCTTCATGATGAAGCCCCTCTTTCTTAACTCCTTGATCGGTGAAGTTAATTGTACTTGAAATTGTATGATCTGTAAGCGAAGTATTCGCAAGCACCATATGTCTTAACGGTTACCGTTATGGTTAACTTGCCGCCGGACTTGATCGAGCAGTCTCTCTTAGGAGAACCTACCCATGTGCCGTTCTTATGCTTGAAGCTCAGATAGCTGGAAGACATGCTCTTGATGTTAGGAGATGTCGTAAGAGCTACAGTGACATTCTTAAGAGACTTCTTGAAGCTTGCTGTTTTGCTTGATTTGTTGACCAGTACCACATTATACTTGAAGCCGCCGTTGATGCCTCTGAAGTTTGTAACCTTGGCATTGAAGTTCCTGGTTGCAATACCGTAGTTAACGGGCTTTTTAGCTGTTGTGGCAGACGTTGCCTTCGTTGTTGTCTCTTCAGTAGGCTCCTCAGTTGTCTCTTCGGTAGTAGCTTCTGTAGTGGATTCTGTCGTTGTCTCGGTGGTAGCTTCCGTTGTAGCTTCTGTGGTTGCTTCAGTAGTAGGCTCAGAAGAAGCGGCAGTAGATTCTGTTGAAGCAGCTGTCGTTGTTGTCTGGATCGTAGGAAGAGTCTCTACATTCTTTCTGCCGAAAGCTGCTCCGATCTTATCGATGTTCTGAAGGATAAGAAGGATACCGACAAAAGCGACTATGATGACGCCGAGAGTGATGATGCCGCCGATTCCGGGATCCTTGGCAGCCTTCTTGACCTTCTTTTTCTTGGTCTTCTTAACAGTATCGACAGGTGAGATACCGGGTTTCTCGTGAGGAGCTGAAGTCTTCTGGCTCTTCTCGACAGCGAGCATCCTTCTGGGATCTTCGGGTCTGATGGATTCAATGGCTGCGCCGGTAGGTGCAGGTCTTGAAAGAGTGGGTGCATGGGTCTTTGCTGCATCACCTGGACGCTGTCCTGCAGGCTGCTTGTTGGCAGGTGCGGTAGCAGCGGCGGCAGCAGCGGCTGCGGCTGCTGCGGGTGCTGCCTTCTCATTCTTGACGTCATTCTGAGCAGCAGGAGCCTTAGGTGCAGCGGGAGCTGTATGTGCAGGAGCTGCAGCGGGCTTTTCGTTCTTGGAAGCCTTTGCTGTTGCGGGAGCCGTATGTGCAGGCTCAGAGGCCTTCTCGTTTTTGGCAGCTTTTGCTGCTGCAGGTGCCATATGGGGAGCAGCAGGTGCCTGCTTCTGATTCTGTGCGGCTTTTGCTGCAGCAGGAGCTGTATGGGGAGCTGCAGGTGCGGCCTTTTCATTCTGTGCCGGCTTGTTTGCAGCAGGAGCTGTATGAGCTTCAGGCGCCTTGGGAGCCTGATGCTGTGTTTCAGGTGCTTTTGTTGCCGCAGGCTTGGGGGTAGGCGTAGGCTTGATGACGAAAGGTGAGGGAGCATCTTTTTCCTCTGCTCCGACTTCAGGAATGTCATCGAGGATATTTGCAGAACTGAATGCGTTTACACCGGAAGATACTGTTCCGTATGTCTTAACTTCAGGCTTCTTATCTGCCTTGCGGTTGCTGGGACGCTCGGCATTTGCAAAAGGACTCTTATTCTTATCATGCTCGGAAGTAGCATAATCGAGATCTTTTCCTGAATTGAAAAGCTTCTCGTCTTTCTTTGCAGCGGGCTTAGGCTGGCCTTTTTCACTTCCGAATACGGGGGTATTGTTCTTGTCAGGACCCTTTGAAACGTTGTCAGAAGGCTTTCTGTCGAATGTTCCTCCGTCCTTGGGGAAAGCGGGAATGTCAGCTTCGGCCTTTTTGGCGGGCTCTTGTGCCGGCTTATCCTTGGAAGCTTCATTCTCGGCAGCGAAAGCAGCCTTGGAAGGGCCTTTGTCTTCGATAGGCTTGAAAGCGCTGATGGTATCGTCGATCTCGAAATCGTCGAACTCATCTTTGAAACTGTCGAAGTCATCCTTGACGCTGTTGCCTTCCTTAAGCTTGTCGGCAACTGAGTTTGACTTGTCGCCGGGCTTGAACTGGACAGCAAACGATGAATTAATGAAATCGTCGCTGCCGGATTTGTTCTGATCTTTTCCGGCGTTGTTTTTCTTATTCAGATCATCTGGATCAAATGGCATAGTTTTACCTCACAGATTCTTAAATATAGTCTTATTCTATCGATAATTACTTTTCATTCAATAATTTACGAGTCTATAGCGAGACTATATTATTAAAATTGAGTTACATCTGCAACCGTTAATGTTTTGTGCAATCAGTATTGTTCTTGACATTAACAGTGCCGGATGATATTATCATTTGGCATTTACGGATAGGCTCGTGTGGCGGAATTGGCAGACGCAACGGACTTAAAATCCGTCGGAGTAAAATCCGTACCGGTTCAAGTCCGGTCACGAGCACCATTTATTCCGGTAATGCACACAATCTGATATCGCGGAGTAGAGCAGTTGGTAGCTTGTCGGGCTCATAACCCGGAGGTCGTGTGGTTCGAGTCCCACCTCCGCAACCAAATAAGGCAATTGCAGTTAAGCAGTTGCCTTTTATATTTTTATTATATTTAGTGTATAATAATAAACTGAGTTTTTCTGACAACTTGTCTAGAGGAGTGACTTATGGCAAATCTTAGGAATGATCGCGCTCAGGAGAAGGGCAGTGTCGTTGACCGTCTTGTGCGCATCGTTATTCTTACAATAGTGTCTTTTATCGTGTCTATCGCAGCGGTTTCGTTCGCGGTTCACCACATGAGACTTCAGTTTGAAGGTGAGTTCAAGGGCATCTCCGATAAAAAGGTTCACCAGGTCTGCGACATCGCAGAGATCTGCATCGACGGTGATGATTTCACTTCGGCTACTGTTAATTCACCTCTCAAATACGGATCGCTCTTAAGCCTCATGATGGCTGATACCACGAGCGAGAATCTTTCTGCAGAAGGATACGGACTTTTCGCGTACAACAATGCACAGCTTTCGCTTCTTGTCAGTGAGGGAGTAGGTGATACTTCCGAATTTGCGGTTGCGAACCGCGATATCTCAACATGGCTCGGTTCAGATGAGCCTACCGTGGTAAAGGGACAGAATTTCGAGAGCATTATCCTTCCGATCAAGGACAGCACAGGTATGTGCGTAGGCGTTTTCGAGTATAAATGCACGTTTGACGGCCTTTATGAACTCGGCAACAAGCTCGAGGGAAGGATCCTTACCGCTGTCATCATCGCCGTCGTAGTCGGAGTGGTGATCTTTATCCTTCAGGAACTCATCATCAAGATACTGCGCAGAAGACAGGGAAATGCAGGCGCTCAGGTTGCCGAGTCTGCCAAGGCACGCGACAAGAGACTCATTTCCTCAACGATCGGTTACTGCTTCGCTATAATACTTGTAGTACTGCTCGTAATGTCCAGACAGCTTTCATCCGTTTACATCACGACGCTTGAGAGCGAGCGTGCCGATGCCATGATGAAGTGCGCGGTCTCATCTTCCGCGGCACTTACATATACCCGTGTTTCCGAGAACATGTCTTACATGCTCCCGATATATTCCTATGCCGAGAACAAGCCTTATACGGTATCCGTTTATACAATGGCGGGTGATTCGTTCCTGAGGCTCTATTCCTCTGCAGCTGACGTGAATTCCACCGAACAGTATTATCTGACGGGTGTAGGCGACCAGTACATCAACTGCTTCCAGCTCCAGGAGACCGCATTCACACAGAGGACTGAAGCCGGTAAATCTTATGTCTGTGCCATTTCGCCGATAATCTCTTCCGAGAATACCGTATCCGGAATTCTTGAGATCATGATGCCCAAGGATGAGTTCCAAGGCACCTTGAACGGAATGAGCCTTTCATGGATATTCACCATAGTCTCTATAGCCATCTCGATGGGTATTGCGATCTTTGAGCTCAACCTCATCATCTCGACGATGTCTCACGGCATTTCCGGGAACACTCCGGTACTTGTCATGTACGGCGAGAATGCCAACAGGTTCCTTTCGTTCTTCGCAGCTTTCGGATCTGTCATGCTTCCGATATCGTTTGCGGATTATTTCAAGGATTCGCTTACTGACATGCCGGTCTATGTGGTCCATGCGCTGATCGCGGTTTCACTGCTCCTGTTCATTTGGGGTTTCTTCGGTTTCTCGTCGATCAGATATGAACTCAAGTCAAAGCTTACAAGCCGTGTTGCGCTTATCTTTGTAACCGGTGCGGGCTATTTCCTTGCGCTCGTTGCGGGAATAATCAACATTCCTTATGTGACTGCCGCGATCGCGCTGCCTGTCGGTTTCTGCTTCGGCATGCCGATAGATTTCCTGAGAGATTACAGGATCAATGCAGGCAAGCTCGGCTACAAGGACTACAGCGACAGGATAATCCATAATGTTCAGAGCACCTCGTATTTCCTTGGTGTATCGGTAGGTACGGTTATCACGGGCATCTGCTATGAGCGTTTCGGACTTCTTATCGTGGCAGTGATCAGCGGTGCGGCTCTTATCCTTACCGCTGTCGGAATGATCTATTTCATGCAGAACAACTCTGTAGTAAGAGAGGCGCCTTTGACAGTCGGAAGCTGGCTTCATGTCTTATCCGATTCAATGGCGGGAAGGTTCCTTAATTCCTCGTTCCTCATGCTCGGTGTCTCACTTTCGTTCATGCTGATATTCATTCCGAACTTCCTGGGTAATGTCGGCATTTCGCTTGCGACATCGTCATTCTTCTATCTTGTATGTGCTTTCTCCGCATGCGTAGTCTGCGGGTTTGTTAAGAACCATTACGAACACATACTCACATCAAAGGTTAGAGTGCTTATTCAGAGCGCTTCGACTGTTCTCGGACTTCTGGTGTTTGCGATGCTTCCTTCAGCGAAGACTCTCGTTGTAACGTCTGTACTTCTCGGTATCAGCCTCGGCATACATGATTTCTATTACATCTATGCGCTCTATCTTATCTGCAGCGGAAGGATCAGGACTAATCTGAGAAAATGCGCCGAGTATGCATTCTATCTCGGTATCGGACTGATGGTTCCCATTTCGATGACCGCATTCATGGTCGATAACGTAAGGATAGTCATGATAATCGTGACAGTGCTTGTAGCCCTGATTTCATTCATTTATCCCGCATCTGCATATTCCTCGACTGTCGATGAGAGTGATCCTTCGCTCAAGCCCGAACCGAGGAGGAGACCTGAAAGGAATAATGCGCCCATGGGCAATCCCTATGGCCAGCCGATGCCCCAGCCCCAGCCCCAGCCGGCACCGGTTTACAACAATCCTGCACCTTTTGGTGAAGCTCCCCAGCCTGACATGCAGTATCAGCAGATGCCACAGACACAGCAGTATGCTCCTGAGCAGGCTTATCAGCAGGCGCCTCAGCAGATGCCTTACTATCAGCAGTACTATCAGCAGAACGCTGCCCCGCAGCAGTATGCTCCCGAACAGCCTCAGTACCAGCAGCCTTATCAGCAGGCACCTCAGCAGATGCCTTATGATCAGCAGTATTATCAGCAGAACACTGCGCCGCAGCAGTATGTTCCCGAACAGCCACAGTATCAGCAGCCTTATCAGCAGGCACCTCAGCAGATGCCTTATGATCAGCAGACTTACCAGTCTCAGAACGGACAGGATATGTATGGTCAGAGCCCCTATCCTCAGCAGCCTGCAGATCCGATGGCTTTCCTGAATGACAACGATCCCGGGAACGGAGGTGTTTGACAATGTCTGAAGAACTTTGGAATGAAAAACTGACCAGAGAAAACCTTAAGGATTTCTATATGTCCACGGTTACCATGGTATATTCATCCGTTTTCGGAATCACCAAGGAGCCTACGAGGTGCGAGCGCGCCATCGTCAAATCTTATCTGGATATCTATGCCAAGCGTGCAAATATCCCCGCCGAGCGCGTGATCTATGATTTCGGTGATATCCTTCTTGAAAATGCAAAGGCTATTGTTGCGGAATATCCGCTTCCGGCAAACCTTTCTTTCGAAGAGAGGTCGCTTGACGAGTATACGCGCAATTCCATGATCGAAAAGATCCTCGCAAAGATCGATTCGAAGAGTTACAAGATGGCGGAATTCATTTCCACCGACGTCAAGAAGACAAAAAGGACTAAGCAGCTCAACAAAGTGAGCAGCTTCTTCCAGGTTACGCCGCTCCTCGTTTTAGAGGTTCTGATACTTGCAGGGATCGTCTGGTTCGTCGCATATGTGGCTGTAACATTCCCTTACAGGAACACTCCGCTTATCAGGGAAAGGAATATTTTCGAAAAGTCTTCGATCCAGCAGCAGTATATCGCGGCGCTTCCTTTTTATCCCATTAAGCTCAGGCTGCCCGTAACACAGGGTGCTGCTCAGCAACAGCAGAATGCTCCTGACATTACGGCTACGGAAACAACTCCGCCTTCGGAAACGACCGAATCAGTACTGGCACCGGTCATCAATCAGACTACGGAGCCCGTTATCTCGGCTACGAGCGGCTGATAAGTTTATTTACCTGAATTCTTTTCGGGATCGAAGCTCGCCAGAGGATTGCTGTCAACGGCTCTCTGGAGAGCTTCTTCATCTACGTGGGTATAGATCTGGGTAGTGGAGACGCTCTGATGTCCGAGGATCATCTGAAGGTTCCTTATGTCAACGTGGCCGTACTTGTACATGAGCGTAGCGGCGGTGTGCCTTAATTTGTGCACAGAATAAACCCGTGTATCGATGCCTGCCTCATCAAGAAGGCGCTTGATGACTATCTGGATCATGTCATCGGAAATACGGGTTCCGCGTTTTGAAACAAAAAGTGCTTTACCGGCCTCAGGCTTGATCTTTATGGATTCACGATCGGCTAGCCAGTCATCGAGAGCGGCGAGACAGGCATCGTTAAGATAAATGGTACGTTCTTTATTACCTTTACCGATTACGGTCAGGACTGTGCCCCTGATGTCGTTGGTGTTGATTCCGCGCAGTTCCGAAAGTCGCATTCCGCAGTTGAGGAAGAGCGTGAGCATGCAGTAATCGCGTGCATTGGATTCTTTGGGGGAGACGTAAGCCGTTTCCAGGAGCTTCTTGCTCTGTTCGAGCGTCAGATACTTAGGATTACGCTTGCCTATCTTCGGAGTCTCGAGATCGTAAGCGGGATTGCTGTCTATAAGTCTTTTCTTTGAATGAAGATATTTAAAGAAGCTCTTTAAAGATGCCACATGCCTTGCACGTGAGGCATTGGACTGCTTTCTGGTCCTTGAAAGCCATATTATAAAGGCCAGAAGGTCATCAGTGGTTACTTTGTTAAGAAGCTTGACATCGACATCAGAGACATCTATCTCCTCGAAATCCATATCAGCGGGAACCATCATCTTGTCCTGCTTGTAGAATCTGCAGAAGCAGATTATGTCATATGTATATTCCTTGACGGTGAGCTCGGATCTGCCGAGTGCGGCAAGCATGTAATTGCAGTACTGGTCGAGTACCGGAAAGGTCTGCACGGCTTTGTTTTCTCCCGGATTGTTTATCTTGTTATATTTTAGCATAGCGAAATTCACGTTTTTTGTTGCTGGTGTACTTGTTATAAAAAAGTCATTGTGTTAATATTGTGCACGTACCAAAAACAATTGTGCGTGATACACGGACAAAATACAGAATGAAAGTAGTGAAAAAGAGTATGGAAAAGAAATTAAGAGTCGGCGTTATCGGTGCTACGGGATATGTAGGACAGCGCTTTATCACATTGCTTGAGAACCATCCCTGGTTTGAGTGCGTTGCTCTCTGCGCATCTCCGAGTTCTGCAGGCAAGACATATGAGGAAGCTGTTGCAGGCCGTTGGAAGATCGATCTGCCGATGCCTGAATATGTTAAGAAGATGGTCGTGTACAGCACGGAAGATATAGAAGAGTACTGCAAGCAGATCGATTTCACATTCTGCGCAGTCAACATGAAGAAGGATGAGATCAAGGCTCTCGAAGAGAAGGTTGCAAAGCTTGAGACACCTGTTGTTTCAAACAACTCCGCAAACCGCTGGACAGAGGACGTTCCTATGATCATCCCTGAGATCAACAGCGACCACGCAGCTCTCATCGATGCTCAGAGAAAGAGACTCGGAACAACAAGAGGTTTCATCGCAGTTAAGCCTAACTGCTCAATTCAGAGCTACGTTCCCGCTCTCACACCTTTCCTCAAGAACGGCATCAAGGCCATCAATGTCTGTACATACCAGGCAATTTCCGGTGCCGGCAAGACTTTCGATATCTGGCCTGAGATGGTAGGAAACGTAATCCCGTTCATCGGCGGTGAAGAGGAGAAGTCTGAAAAAGAGCCTCTCAAGGTCTGGGGTAAGTTCGCAGGCGATCACATCGAGATCGCTGAAAAGCCCCTTATCTCTGCACAGTGCTACCGTGTAGCAGTTCAGGAAGGACATACGGCTGCTGTTTCCGTATCTTTCGAGAACAAGCCTTCAATCGAAGAGATGATCGACGTATGGAACAACTACGAGAGCGAAGCTGTTAAGCTCGGCCTGCCTTCTGCTCCTAAGCACTTCCTGCAGTATATCGCAGAGGACAACCGTCCCCAGCCTAAGCTCGATGCAATGTTCGAGAACGGCATGGGCGTATCTGTAGCAAGACTCAGAGATGACATCATCTTTGACTACAAGTTCTGCTGCCTCTCTCACAATACCCTCAGAGGAGCTGCCGGCGGCGGAATGCTTACGGCCGAACTTCTGACAAAGAAGGGTTACATTACTGCAAAATAAGGCTTTTAGGCCCCGTTAGTCTCGTGCAAAAATGTGCTTGACTAACGGGGTCAATATTTATATACTATTCAAGCGCTTAAAAAGCACCGCTTGTGTAAACGTGGGCCTTTAGCTCAGTTGGTCAGAGCATCCGGCTCATAACCGGCGGGTCCTGGGTTCGAGTCCCCGAAGGCCCACCAACTACACAAACAACTTAATATATGGGAAGATTCCCGAGCGGCCAAAGGGAACAGACTGTAAATCTGTCGTCAGTGACTTCGGTGGTTCGAATCCACCTCTTCCCACCACATAGGGTTTGCCA
>JAIKZM010000121.1 GCA_024682215.1 Saccharofermentans sp.
TCTTGAAATCGCTGTCAGAAGAAATGCTCACGTTGAACAAACTGCCGGTCTTTATACCGGCCAGAGTCGGTGCGCAGTTTCTTACGATCTGATCGTCGGACATGTCATTCTCCTTTCGGTTAGCCACCGCTAACTATATCAACAGGAACGGGTTTTGTCAAACGTTTTTTCGTGCTCTGAAATGCAATAAATTTAGGGTTGACAGCGTTTCGGTCAGTGTGATATAAATTGTTAGTTAGCATTTGCTAACCGAATAAATCATGTGCTTCTGCCGGGGGCTACTTCTGCTCTCAGTCCCCGGCGGAAAATGATATCCCGAAAGAAGGAAATACAGATGAACGAACTTATCATTGAGAACGTAACCGGCAGAGAGATCCTCGATTCAAGAGGAAACCCTACCGTTGAAGCTGAAGTAACACTCATCGACGGCACAGTCGCAACAGGCTGCGCTCCGAGCGGCGCTTCCACAGGCGAATTTGAAGCTTTGGAACTCCGCGACGGCGACAAGTCCCGTTATCTCGGCAAGGGCGTTACCAAGGCAGTAGAGAACATCAACACGGTTATCGCAGACGCGATCATCGGCATGGATGCTTTTGACACATACGCAGTCGATAAGGCAATGATCGAAGCAGACGGCACAAAGGACAAGTCAAACCTCGGTGCCAACGCGATCCTCGCAGTCTCCATCGCATGCGCAAGAGCTGCCGCAAAATCCCTGGACATCCCTCTTTACAGATTCCTGGGCGGTGCAAACGCAAACAGACTTCCCGTTCCGATGATGAACATCTTAAACGGCGGTGCTCACGCAGACAGCGCAGTCGATACACAGGAATTCATGATCATGCCCGTCG
Source organism: Saccharofermentans sp. (assembly GCA_024682215.1). Lineage (GTDB taxonomy): Bacteria > Bacillota > Clostridia > Saccharofermentanales > Saccharofermentanaceae > Saccharofermentans. The sequence goes on from JAIKZM010000121.1 coordinate 852, forward strand.
GCGCTCCCTCATTCAAGGAAGCATTAAGATGGTGCGCTGAAGTTTTCCATTCACTCAAGAAGCTCCTCAAGGACATGGGCGACGTTACCGCAGTAGGCGACGAGGGCGGCTTTGCACCCAATTCTCTTAAGAGCGACGAGGAAGCGATCGAGAAGATCCTTGAAGCCATCAAGGCAGCAGGCTACGAGCCCGGCAAGGATTTCATGATCGCAATGGACGCAGCATCCTCCGAGTGGAAGAGCGAGAAGGGCAAGGGCTTCTACAAGCAGCCCAAGTCAGGCAAGGAATTCACCTCCGACGAGCTCATCGCTCACTGGGAATCTCTCGTTGACAAGTACCCGATCATCTCGATCGAGGACGGTCTTGACGAGGAAGACTGGGAAGGCTGGCAGAAGATGACCGCCAAGATCGGCAAGAAGGTCCAGCTCGTAGGCGACGATCTTTTCGTAACCAACACCGAAAGACTTTCAAAGGGCATCTCCCTCGGCGCAGGCAACTCGATCCTCATCAAGCTCAACCAGATCGGATCTGTTTCTGAGACCCTCGAGGCCATCAAGATGGCTCATGCCGCAGGCTATACCGCAGTCACTTCCCACCGTTCCGGCGAGACTGCCGACACAACGATCGCTGACCTTGCGGTAGCCCTCAACACATGCCAGATCAAGACAGGCGCACCTTCAAGAAGTGAGCGCGTCGCTAAATACAACCAGTTACTCCGTATTGAGGAACAGCTTGGGGGAGCGGCTTTGTATCCTCAGATGAATGCTTTCCACATTAATAAATAACTACCACCCTCCTGCGTAGAGATATTTGAAGACCCGGCTCTCCCCCATTTGAGCCGGGTTTTTTATCTCATTTCCTTATGTTTTTCGGTGCCGAAGGATCAAATTCTTCTTCGAAGATTATCCTGCTCATGTAAGCTTACTTCCCGTTCACCAATGTGAAAACCGATCCGGCAAGGATGGTTCTTTATCCCTCATGTGCTGATTTATACAGATGGAAATCGCACTTTTCGCCGCCTGAACCGAGTGTCTGGGTGCGCTCAAACGTGATGCCTTTCAGACTGCCGTAAGCATATATGTCGTTATCACAGAAGATATGCGCTATCTCAGGGCATCCGAGTTCTGTTGTATATCTGACATAAGGGCATTTGATCACATCGAAACGGATCTCGTTGCAGTCCGCATTGTGAAAAACCTGACCGAATCCCGCCTGTTCACCGAACATGCTCTTTGCACCCTTGGCAAACCCTTTGAGGAATATCGTTCTGCCGAACGGGATCTTTACCATCCTCCGGAATGTCAC
>JAIKZM010000147.1 GCA_024682215.1 Saccharofermentans sp.
GACTTTCATGCGGTCATGAGAAAGGGCCAGAAGATAATAATAGTCATTGCAGCAGACAAGACGGTAAGGTGAGACCTCATATTTCTTGCCGTTATTCTTAAGAACCTTCTTGGTTGAAGGAAGATACTCATAATACTTGAAGGCAATCTGTCGTTTTTCAGCGATAGCGTGATGAATTGTATCGATTATGTAATTGAACTTTGCATTATCTGCGCGAGGTCTAGCGTCCACGTCAACAGTTTCCATTAGAAAATCAGCAGAAGGACCGCCCAGATCTGCAAGCTTTTTGATAAGGTTCTTGGCCTGGCAGCTTGGTATGGACTGGAGTGACTCAACAGCATCAATGAGAATACGGAGCTCAGCTATATCGAATTCTCTGGAAAGAACATGATACTTATTCTGTCTTCCTTTAATGCACTCGATATCGTAACCGGACTTTACGAGGATCTCTATATCATCGTAAATTGTCTGACGGATAGAGGTGATACCGTAATTGAGCTTAAGCATATCCAGTATCTCGCTCACTGTGAGAAAATGATTCTCATCTGTGTGCTTATACAATATGTCTTTCACATATAGAGCTCTTAGGTTGTTGTTGTACTTTTCATTAAATGTTTTTGCCATAAAAACCTCCCATCCCGTATTGCAGGTTTCACGCTGCCAATACGCTATTTAGATATTGTTTACGCTGAAATTATACTAGGTGGTATGAGATATTAATGGGACTGAATGTAATATGTTTGTAATATTAAACGAACAAAATATCAAAGCAATTTTAAGACTAGTCTCAATTTTCCCTAACCCCATTGATTTCAAGCATTCACGCTGTCATAGTAAAGGCATCAAATCAATGAAACGGAGGTCATAGTATGTATAAAACAAACGATTTCAAAAAGGGATTAATGAACGTAATGAATGAATCAAAAACAATCCCTAAAGGAGAGCTCTATGATGCCTTTCTTGAAGTCACGGTTCGGTATCTTAATGAAATGATTTCGACATTAAGTCTGGAGCAGGCAATTATCAAAGAGTTAGGTGAGGAGAAAGGTAATGAACTGATTGAAAGGGTTGCCACATCAAATCCTTCCATGCAAAATCTTGATATCTCAAATACAGATGCAGATGATTACCGGGAAAGAATAGAGAATCTTCTTTCCTATATCGATTGCGAGTTTTGAACGGAACAAGATGGTTGAAAAGGAATCATTTAACCTATTGGTTAAGTTGTAAACCTAAAGGTTAAGATTCAGAACAAAAGAAAGAACGATGATCATCATTTGATGACATCGTTCTATTTCTTAGGAAGTTATTATGCTAATTGGTTTGTGATCAGAAAAGATCTACGCTCTTTCCGTCAGAATCAAAGATTTTCTTCTCAGCAACGACTACATAAACGTCGCCACCGAGCTTAGCAGCTTTCTTCTCAATCTTCTTGTAATCGATCTGCTGACCTTCGATCTCAAAGATAACCTTACCGAGCTTCTTAATTCTCTTTGCAGCAGGTTTCTTAGCAGCTGTTTTCTTTGCAGGAGCTTTCTTAGCTACGGGCTTCTTTGCAACTGCCTTCTTAGCGGTTGTCTTCTTAGCTACAGCTGCCTTTTTAGCAGGCGCCTTTGCAGCCTTTGTTGTTGTCTTTTTAGCAGCTGCTTTCTTAGCAGGAGTAGCCTTCTTTGCTGTAGCTTTCTTAGCAGCCGGTGCCTTCTTTGCAGCAGGCTTTTTAGCGGCAGCTTTCTTTGCTGCGGGCTTCTTAGCAACTGCTTTCTTAGCAGCAGGCTTCTTAGCTTCTGTCTTTACTTCAGCGGCCTTTGCGGGAGCTTCAATCTTTTTCTCTTCTGCCATGGTTATTCCTCCGTGAGTTTGTTTGTGCATTGAGATTTACTTGTTACATATTTTGATTGTACCAATCTTCAATGAATCTACAAATAAATTATGAATCAGTCATACCAACGTCTAGATCTGCTGAAGTTTTGCTGATTGAGTTTCTTTGTTTCTTCATCCAGAACCTTTTGCGCTTCTTCCTTTGTGGCATATATTCTATGCTTCTTAAGTCGCATGCCGCTGCCTTGATTAACAGAGCGAAGAGTAAAGAAGTCTCCTGAAATGCGCAGAATTACCATCTCCATAACATATGAGTTATTAGAGATGACAAACACATGCTGTCCGACTGTAAACTTCTTATCTTCCATAAGCTACATTACCAAAGCCTGCCATATAATGACAGGTCAGTAAGTTTATCCTTTGTCTCATCATCATAGGGTAGGATAGTCTTAATCTCATAGAACTCGCCAGCTTTGCGGAGCACGAGGACAAGCTCAGGTTCTTCTGTGAATTCTCGGTTGATATGAAGGGGAATCATCCAGGATATCGTACCGGTCAGGGTAGAGTAACTTGGCTTAGCAAAAGAAGAGTCACGGAGCTGCATCTTCAGACCGAGATCAAGAGCATTATTGATCTTAGTGGCCAGAGCTGAATCCGACATTTCACGGACGTTCTCAGGAAAGCGGTGCTTACGTTCTTCTATGATGTGATACAGTGCGCGTGGGGTGATATCGAAGTCATCGATCGTCGCACGGAACGGGATCTCGCCATCGTTGAAGAAAGTGATTGGCAGGAGAGACACGTTCTCAGACTTATCCTTAATGAAACCGTCGTAGATATACTCCCTCTTGCTATCTACAAACTTATGAGGAACATAGATACCATAAGAAAGGTTCATACGGTATATCAGATAGATGTCGGATCCAAACTTATCAAGAAGACCGGTATTAACAACGGCAGACTTGATGTTATTCAGAAGGTAATAGTCAGTTTTCTTTTGCTCTATGAGCTGTGCAATCCTGGCGCCGACAATCTTTATATAACGGTCGAGCCCATTGATGGACTTCCAGTTATTGATCATGAGCATGTTTGCGATATCTTTTGTGAGATCAGACGGTTCTGATGTCCAATATGATCTAAATGCCCGCTCGTCTTTTGATAATGTTTTCTTAGCATCGTCGTAATCTGCACCGAGTGCGTCATCATCTGCAAAAAACTTTCCTAAACTGTTACTTACCTTCGCTTTCGTTGGATTTGCGTTAACTGCTTCTTTGTTTTTATACTTTTCGGTTAGGTTCTTGACCGCTCGGCCTTCTATCTTTCGTTTGTACTTTTCTTTAAATGCTTTTTCGTTTTCTATTACTGTTCTTTCGTTTTCTGGATAGTATTGATATATTCGTTTACTTAGATAATAACTGTTTCCTATAAAGTGACCGGAGAAGTATCCGCTGTGATTTAATACAGATATGAATAATGGATAACCTTTACTGTCTTCGAATCCGGTATCGAGCCAAAGGTATCGGACATCCCGTGATTTTTCGTCTTTTCCGTTCATGGCATCGTCGAAATAGAACTTAGTACTTTTCTCGCCTTGAACAAACTCGACGATATCGTTGATGTCAATGTCGCTGAAACCGCTTTCCTTTTCAAGGATCTTCAGCATCTCTTCGAGATTATCGATGACGATGTTGCGATCAATGTTTACTTCGCCCATATTGTGACCTCCTCACTATTAGTTATATGGCTTCATATTAAAGGCAGGAGAGAACGTTTTCAACAACAAGATGTTGATAAATACAATTGGGAACAGCGTAAGCTGGGAGAACTGGTTCAATTTTCCAAGGGAACAGGATATTCTAAAGGAGATCTAAAGGAGTCTGGAACCCCTATCATTCTGTATGGCAGACTTTATACTCAGTACGAAATGGTAATATCCGATGTTGATACATTTGTAGATGCTAAACCCGGTTCAGTGTATAGTCGCGGCGGAGAGGTTGTTGTGCCCGCTTCAGGTGAGACTGCCGAAGATATCTCAATCGCATCTGTAGTTGAAAAATCAGGCGTTTTACTCGGTGGTGATCTCAATATCATTACACCACACGATGATCTTGATTCTGCGTTTCTTGCAATTAGCATTTCGAATGGTAAACCGCATAATGATATGGCGAAAATGGCTCAGGGAAAGTCTGTAGTTCATCTTCATAATACAGACCTTGAAAAGATTGATTTGGTTTATCCAAGTCATAATGAGCAAGCTCAAATAAGCACATGCTTCAAACGTATAGATAACCTTATCACCCTTCACCAGCGTAAGTATTATCACTATAGAATAGGCAATCTCAACAGCAAATACGATCCATTTCCACCACATAATACGGCTACTTGGGAACAGCGTAAGTTATCAGAGCTAGCCACAATGCATGCTCGAATCGGTTGGCAAAACCTTCGTACTTCCGAGTTCTTAGATGATGGTGACTATATGCTTATTACCGGTACGGATTTTGAAGACGGACGTATCAAT
>JAIKZM010000166.1 GCA_024682215.1 Saccharofermentans sp.
AGCTTGGACCGTTTGGTGGAAATAAAGCCTTTTTAGTTGGACTATTGAAGTCAGACGCAGAGCATCAGCCCTGGATAATCCGGGTGTCAATCAGAGTCTGCTATGTTCGGGTCGTTTTTTAATGAACAGGATGGAAGTGAACTGTCGCTTGGCACTTTTTTATGACTTAAAACAGACAGCATCCTTGGAACCTGCTGCCCGGACGGCGGCGGGTGTCATTTTTTTATGCACTGCTTTTCCGTGCTTCGGAAGATATTCAGCGGAACGATGTACCTGTTGCCGATGTTGCAGCGGTAAATGACTGAAATATCAACCATACAAGGAGAAATTAACATGAAACTTTACAACACACTTACAAGATACAAAGAAGAATTCAAGACGATCGAGCCTAACAAGGTAAAGATGTACGCTTGCGGACCTACGGTCTACAACTACTTCCATCTTGGCAACGCAAGACCGTTCGTAACTTTTGACACATTGAGAAGATATCTTGAGTACAGGGGATACGAGGTTACCTTCGTTCAGAACTTCACGGATATCGACGATAAGATGATCAACCGCGCAAACGAGGAGGGCATCACTGTCGAGCAGCTGGCTGACAGGTTCATCAAGGAATACTATATTGATGCTGACGGCCTTAACATTAAGCGTCAAACATACCAGCCCAGAGCCACTCAGTCGATGAAGGCTATAATCAGCCTCATCAAGGCTATGGAAGAGCACGGCTACACTTATGTCATCGAAGGCGACGGCGTTTACTTTGATGTTTCCAAAAAGGCTGATTACGGTAAGCTCTCCCACTATAAGCTCGACGAACTCGTAGCAGGCGGCGGCGAAAGAAAAGCAAGCTATGAAGGTAAGAAAAACCCGGGCGATTTCGCTGTCTGGAAGTTCAAGAAAGAAGGCGAGCCTTTCTGGGGCTCACCCTGGGGCGATGGAAGACCCGGCTGGCATATTGAATGCTCTGCCATGATCAAGCAGTATCTCGGTGATACGATCGATATCCACGGCGGCGGGCAGGACCTGATCTTCCCGCATCATGAGAATGAGATCGCACAGAGTGAGGCTGCAAATGGCTGCAGATTCTGCAATTACTTTGTACATAACGCGTTCGTCAACATTGACGGCGAGAAGATGAGCAAATCTCTGGGCAATTTCTTCACGATCAGGGACATCGTTAAGAAGTACCCTTACAACGTTATCAGGTTCTTCATTCTGCTCGGACATTACAGAAGCCCCATCAACTTCTCTGATGAGCTCCTGGCAGCGGCGCAGACGAGCCTCGGAAGGATCAGCAACTGCGTATCTCAGGTAAGCTTCGCGCTCGAAAACGGTGCTGATGCACATCCTGCTGATTCAGAGACTTCAAACAAGCTCATGGATGCGGTTAAGGCAGCTGAAGAGAGCTTTATCGCCCATATGGACGATGACCTCAATTCCGCTGACGCCATCACCGATATCTTTAACCTCGTAACAGAGACAAACAAGGCAATTGCAGCTGATGACGCTTCTGCTGATTCGCTTAAGGCTGCTCAGGCTAAGATAATCGAACTGACCGACGTTTTAGGCGTCAAGCTTGACGAAGCGAAGGAAGAGATCCCCGCAGAGGTCATGGAACTCGCAGAGAAGCGTGCCCAGGCCAAGAAGGAGAAGAATTTCGCCGAAGCCGATAAGCTCAGGGATGAGATCACGGCTCTCGGCTACAGCATTAAGGACACTCCCAAGGGTCCCCAGCTCGAGAAGATCAAATAACGGAGCCAAAGTTATGATAAAGCCTTTCATAGCATCCGATCTTCGTGAAGTATCGCCGCTCGTGCTGGCGTACATCGGTGATGCAGTCTATGAGGTCTATGCGAGGTGTCATGCATCAAATTACGGTGCCGGTAATAACAACAAGCTCCATAAAAGAACGATAAAGTACGTGTCGGCTGAGTCACAGGCTGAGATCGCAAGACAGTTGATGGACGAACTGACGGAGACTGAGGAGAACTATTTCAGGCGCGGAAAGAATTCAAATCCGCACGCGTCCTCGAAAAACGCTTCTCATGCTGATTACATGTATGCCACAGGATTTGAGGCACTGATTGGGTATCTGTTCATGGATAACCAGGAATCACGCATGGAGTATCTGATCCAGCGCAGTTTTGAGATCGCGGACGGGCTCGATCCTATCAATCCGGCAGATGATGATGAGAATTCAGGAGATGAATGATTTGGAAGAACGTCGCGGTAACAACAATAAGTCCGGAAACGTTTCCGGTGACAAGATAGAAGGCCGCAACGCGGTCAGCGAAGCTCTTGCAGCAGGCAGGACCATCAACCGCATCTGGATATTAAAGCCCGAAGGCGGCAAAAGACTTGAACCTGCGCTGGCAAAGATCCTGGATGCCGCTATCAAGCAGGATACGGTCATTTCCCGTGTTCCGCGCAATGTTCTTGACCGCATGAGCACAACGCACAACCATCAGGGTGTTATTGCCTCAGTTGCGCCTCATGAGTATGCTGAACTTGACGATATAATCAGTAAGGCCAGGGATGAGGGCAGGGCTCCCATCCTTATAGCTCTCGATGAAATCAAGGATGCGTATAATCTCGGATCCATGCTCAGGATAGCTGATTGCTGCGGCATTGATGGAGTGATCATTCCTGAGAGGAGATCCGTCTCGCTCGATTCCATGGTAGCAAAGGCTTCGGCAGGTGCCATGGAATATGTTCCTGTCGCAAGGGTCACAAACCTAGCGCAGACCCTGAGGAACCTCAAGGAGAAAGAGGGATTCTGGGTTTGCGGAACCGACATGAACGGTGATGTTACATACGATAAGGCCGACTATTCGGGAAACCTTGTAATAGTCATTGGAAGTGAGGGCGACGGCATGAGGGACGGAGTCAGAAAGTGCTGCGACTTTACTGTCGAGATACCTATGGTCGGGCATGTAAACAGCCTTAATGCAGCTGTTGCCTGCGGAGTCGTTGTTTTCGAGGCGGCAAGGCAGAGAAGAACGGAGAACTAAGAAATAATGTACGGGAAAGTGATGCAGAACGGAAAGAGAGTGGTCAGAAAGGCCGGCGCGGTCCTTCTGGTCATTGCCATGCTGTTCTCGCTTTCTTCCTGCAATATCGTTCAGCGTATACAAAAGCGTTTTGACAATCACAGCGAGGATATCTCCAAACAGGAGCTTGCCCGTCTTGTAAGCAGCGCTATCAAGGACAAGGAAAATGTGGCGGACAGCTATTCTTCGATCCCGGAGAATCAGCTTGACGGCATGACTTACTCGGTGTTCTACCAGTATTGTGATATTTTAAGGAGCATGTCTTCAAAACACGGAAGGATAACCGCGTTCAGATTCCTTACAGATGAGGAAACTGCAAAATTCTATGCTGATGCAGATAAGATGGCCGGCAATAACGCCATTTCCATGAAGTCTTATTCGGGTCTTACAATGGTCGAACTCATTTACGAAGAGGACTTCGACAAGTCAAATCCGTGCAGGTTCGCGCTTCAGTACAAGGACGGGGCATACACTCTGGCAAATGACTATGCTGCGAAAGCCGTAGAAGCTTATGACTACATTTCGCATTATTTCAAGATGATCAGCGACAGCAATACGGCCGGCCTTGAGTCGATCATAAAGCCCATGCTTACTGACGATATCTATATTTCATCGGTCATCAAGTCAAAGGCTGATTACCTCATAGATTACTACAAGCTCCATGTTAAGAGCTCTGTCAAGGAGTACAAGCTGAAGACTCTGCTTCCGACTCTTGTAAGTTATGAGATCCCTGAGACGATCGATGCGAGCGGTGAGAATATCATTTCGAGGACAGTTAACCTCTACCGCAGGAATGACGGCGCTTTCTACATAGAAGACACATTCATTTCCAAAGGTGATGAGGTTAGTTTCTGCCTGAATGGAACACCCGTGCTGCGCTGCGGACTTACATATGCGAAAGCAGACATCCTGACGCTGTTCGGTGATCCGGTCATCGAGATGGTCGATAGTTTTAGCAAGGAAGGTATTGCTGATATCTTTATTTCATTCAACGGGGTCATGCTGCGCTTTGAGGGTTCGCCTACGCCTGACGGTACCTGGAGTTCCGCAAGGCTGGTTTCGATCTCGGTTTATGACAATAATACCGGTGCTCCCGTTTCAACTTTTGACGGACGTCTGTTTGTAGGAATGAACATATCTGAACTCCTTTTGGTCTATCCCATGATAGATGAGACCGGATATGTCTATACCTTCGAGACTACGGAAGGCACTTACAAACTTGAGTTCGAATTCGATGAAAACAAGAACGTGAACAAGATCCGCCTTGGTGAGGTTTCTTCAAAGGCCGAATGACCTTTATTCGATGCACTTCGCCTTAAGCGAGTCGATCTCATTATCGCTCATTCCGTTAGCTCTTAAGAAGTTTGCGATGTTTCCCGACCATTTTTCATCTACGTAATCCAGGAATATGTTCATGTTGATCTCGTCTGATCTAAGAAGGTGCTTCATGTCGTCCGGCATTTTCTGCATCCTGCTTTCGAGATGCTTTTCAAGATAATTGTAAGAGACCTTATAGTTTTTGATTATGTTTTCACGCGAAGCTCCGGCAAGAAGATAGAGTATTGCCGTGATCACGCCGGTACGGTCCTTGCCGTGGGTGCAGTGGTAAAGAGTAAGACCTTTTGAAGCTGACAGGTATCTCATTACCCTGATCACGTCTTTGCCAAGATCTTCGCAGATCCTGACGTAATAGTCGCCAAGGTGTCTTGTCCTTATGAAATCGATCAGGTCATCACTCAGATTGTTAGGATCACCGGGGAAGAGGGATACAAAACAGAAACTGACGTCCGGGTCATTCCGGAAGGGATTTCCGAAATCCTTAAGTTCCGCCTCCGCTCTGAGGTCTACAACGGCTTTTACGCCGTAGTCCTTAACTTCCTGTACCTGCTCGGGTGTGAGACGCTCCGGAGAACCGGATCTTATGAATACTCCAGTCCTGAAGACTTTACCGTCTGAGAGGGGCATTCCGCCGAGCTCACGGCAGTTCATGAGCTTAAGAGATCTTATAAGCTGGCTGTCGGGATTATAGTCCGTCATGGGCACCTCATTTCTCGTGCGCTATTCTAAACAAGTTTTGATTGACATTCAAGCAGTCAAGTAATATCATAAATAGGCTATCGGGAAACCGATGTTAATACGCGCCTATAGCTCAACTGGATAGAGCGTCTGACTACGGATCAGAAGGTTGTGGATTCGAGCTCTGCTAGGCGCGCCACATTCAAAGCTGTTGCGGTTCGCGGCAGCTTTTTTAATATCCGAAGGAGGTTAGGACTCATGAAGAGACTGCTTATCGTCGTAGACTGCCAGAAGGATTTCATTGACGGCGCGCTCGGTTTCGAAGGCGCAGATAAGATCATTCCCGGAATTGTTGAGCGTATTGCGGAATATAAGGCTGCAGGTGATGAAGTCGTTTACACGATGGATACCCACACGCCCGACTATATGAATACTCAGGAGGGAAGAAACCTCCCGGTTATCCACTGTGTTAAGGGTTCTGAAGGCTATAAGCTCGATAAAGCGCTCGAAGAGCCTCTTTCTGACTGCAAAGGCTTTGATAAGCCCACGTTCGGCTCCATGGATCTTGCAAACTACATCGCATCCAATGCTTCGGAGTATTCTTCGATCGAAGTTTGCGGTCTTGTCTCCAATATCTGTGTCGTATCAAATGCCGTTCTTGCTAAAGCGGCAGCTCCTGAGGCGGAGATCATCGTGGATTCAAAGCTCACGGCCTCTTTTGAACCAAAACTCCACCAGGCAACGCTCGATGTTTTGGGCGGAATACAGGTAAAGGTTCTTTAAAATATTTATTTATTGCAAAAACAGCATGCGCTGTGATACAATTCTTACTCGGTTATTTAAATAATAATAATTATTTGGAGGATATAACATGGCATCCACGATTGAGAAAAAAGAGCACTCACAGGTAGTAATTAGCCTTGAGGCTGGAATTGAAGAGTGGAAGGCTGCGCTTAAGCAGGCTTACAACAAGAACAAGGGTCGTTTCCAGGTACCCGGTTTCCGTAAGGGTAAGGTTCCTTTCCAGCTCGTTTGCCAGTACTACGGTGAAGGCGTCCTTTATGATGATGCCATGAATGAGATCGCTAACAAGCAGTATCCCGAGGCAGTTAAGGAGCACGACCTTAAGGTTGTTTCCCGCCCTGAGATGGACGTAACCGCTCTTGATGAGAACGGTCTCAAGTATACGATCTCCGTATATGTTAAGCCTGAGTTCGAGCTTGGTCAGTATGAGGGCGTTGAGGTTCCTTATAAGGATCTCGAAGTTACAGACAAGGACGTTGAGGATGAACTCGACCGTATGGCTAAGCGTAATTCTTCTCTCGAGGAAGTTACAGACCGTCCGGCTGCAGAAGGCGATACGGTTACGATCGACTATGAGGGCTTCAAGGACGGAGTCGCTTTCGAAGGCGGCAAGGGCGAAGGCTATAACCTCAAGCTCGGTTCTCACTCCTTCATCCCCGGTTTCGAGGAGCAGGTTGCAGGACACAGCGAGGGTGAAGAGTTCACTATCGAAGTTAAGTTCCCTGAGGATTATCACTCAGAGGACCTCAAGGGCGCTGACGCTACATTCAACGTAAAGATCCACGCTATCAAGACAGAAGTAGTTCCTGCCATCGACGACGAGTTTGCAAAGGATGTTTCCGAGTTCGATACACTCGCTGAGCTCAAGGCTGATATCCGCAAGAATAAGGAAGAGAAGGTTGCCAAGGACAACAAGGCTGCTTTCGAGAACGAGACAGTACGTGCTGTATGCGATAACTGCGAGATCGACATTCCTCAGTCCATGATCGACAACGAGGTAGAGCAGATGGCTCAGGATCAGAATGCGCGTATGAGCAGCCAGGGCATCGAGCTCTCCATGTATCTCCAGTATCTCGGCCAGTCCATGGAAGAGTTCAAGAAGTCACTTGAGCCCATGGCACGCGTAAGAGTTAAGTCTTCACTCGTTATCGAGAAGATCACCGAGAAGCTCAATCCTGAGGTTTCCGATGCTGATTATGAGGAAGAACTCAAGACTATCGCTGATTCTTACAAGATCGACATCGAGAAGGTTAAGGAGTCTATCGGTGAAGATGCTTCTTTCATCAAGGATTCCATCCGTGCAAGAAAGACAGTCGAGTATCTTGCATCCAAGGCTAAGAAGGTTGAGCCTAAGGAGCCTGTAGCTGAGGAAACTGAAGAGAAGAAGCCTGCTAAGAAGACTGCAGCAAAGAAGACAGCTAAAGCTGATGATGCAGCAGAGGAGAAGCCTGCAAAGAAGACTTCCAAGAAGGCAGCTGACGATGGTGAAGATAAGGAAACAAAGGCTAAGAAAGCTCCTGCAAAGAAGACTGCCAAGGCTGATGAAGCTGCTGAGGGTGAGGAAAAGCCCAAGAAGACAAGAGCAAAGAAGGCTAAGGCTGACGAGGAGTAAGGCGATCCTGACCGATCCTGAAATAACACTTAAGAGCGTCTCAATACTGAGGCGCTCTTTTTTATCTGTATATATATAACAAACTTAATTTTCAAGCTATTTTGACAATTTCTTTACAGATACCTTTCTATTCAATAAGGTTTATAGAGTTCCGCCGGTTAGTGTGATATACCCAGATTATAAAGGCCGAAAAGCCCCTTGTTTTCAGCATGCTTATATTTTGCAGGGATATACGGGCTGTGGTTCAAAGAATAACCGTTCATTGTGCCATATGGCATCAGGACGTGATTCAAGGAGGAGTTGCATGAAAGTTAGAAGATTACTGGCAGGCTTTGTTGCTACGGCTATGACCGTCGGAATGATACCGAATCTGGTATTTGCAGAAGAATCTGCGAATGAACCGACAGAAACCGCAGTTGTAGAGACCTCTGAGACTGAGGCAAAAGAAACTGCTAAACCTAAGGTAAAGGAAACGGCGAAGCCTTCTGAAAAGGAGCCGGTTGAAACTGAGGCTTCTGAGTCTTCCGAAACCACGGAAAAAGAACCCGGAGAGACCAAACAGCCGGAGCCTTCTGAGTCTTCTGAAACTGCAGAAACTGAACCGGAACAGACAGAATCGGCAAAAACATCAGATCCTTCTGAAACTGAAAAAGAGTCTGAACAGACAGAAGCAACGGAGCCTTCCGAGCCCGCGGAAACAGCACCTGAAGAGCCTGCAGGATCTGAAGACAAAGCTCCTGCAGAAGCCGGAGAAGGTGAGGTTCAAGCCGAAGAACCCGAACTTCCTTCCGAATCTGACAAAAAGCCGGCCAAAGCCGCTGTTGATGAAGGAACACTGGATTCGCTGACATGGACTTTTAACGATGAGACGAATGTTCTTGTAATAAGCGGAAAAGGCGCTATGCCTGATTACAGTGACGCCGGGGATTATCCCTGGTATAAATACCACAGCCAGATAACCAAAGTCACTATCGGAAAGGGCGTTACTTCAGTCGGTGATATGGCTTTCAACGATTACAAAGCCATCACGAGTGTTACACTCCCTGCAGGATTAACAAGGATCGGCAACTACGCATTCAAGAACTGTTCCGAACTCAAGGCAGTCAGCATCCCTTCAGGCGTAACTCTTATCGGAAGCAAGGCATTTGACTGCTGTTACAGCTTAGCGAAGATCGTTATTCCCAAGACCGTAACCAAGATCGGTGACTATGCTTTCCAGTCGTGCACCGATCTGGCAAGCGTTTCGATCGCCAGTGGTGTAAAGGAGATCGGATGCGGTGCTTTCAATTACTGTTCGGCTCTTAAGAGCATTTCGATCCCAGGATCTGTTTCCCTGATCGGTTCCGAGGCTTTCCAGAACTGCTACAGGCTGAGAACCGTTACGATCGCAAGCGGTGTAAAGGAGATCGGTGATCTGGCATTTCATTCCAGCACCTGCCTTGGTACAGTCTCAATACCCGGCACGGTTACCAGGATCGGCGAATCTGCATTCGAGGATTGCAAGTACCTTGACACAATTTCGATCGGTTATGGTGTAAAAGAGATCGGCGATAGCGCTTTCCTGGGCCTGGAATATCTGTCGGGTATCGTTATCCCCGGCAGCGTTGAGGTTATCGGCGAAGATGCATTCATGTACTGCTACAACCTCAGGAAAGTATCTATCGGTTATGGTGTTAAGGAGATCAGGAGCAATGCTTTCTTTAATTGTTTCAAGATGACAAGCGTTATAATCCCTGACAGTGTGGAAAACATTGAAGATAACGCTTTCATTCATTGTTCAGGCCTTAAGACTGTCAGCCTTACAGAAGAACTGCACTCAAAGATAAACGCTGATGTCTTCTCCGGTTGTATTTCGCTGACACCGGAAGGCTTTATCCATCTGCAGGACAATCCTTTCGCTGTTACCGGCAGGACTGCCACGCTTAAGGCTAAGAAATTAAAGAAGAAAGCACAGTCGGTTGCAGCAGGAAAAGTGCTCAGCATCACACCGAGCGGAACAGGTCTGGACTGTATCAAACTTTCAGGCAACAAGAATATCTCTATAAATAAGGCAAACGGAACCGTAACCGTTAAGAAGAAAACAAAGAAAGGTACGTATTCCGTTAAGATCAAGATAATGTCAACAGGCAGTGCCAACTACAAGGCATCCGATTGGAAGACAGTAGTATTCAAGATCAAGGTTAAATAATCGGAATCCTTATACCGGAGGTTAATATGCGGTTTAAGAGTTTTGTAAAAGCCGTTTCTTTGGTGCTTACGACAAGCATCGTCTTGAGCGTTGCAGGTGCCGCCAGATACGTTGCTGCAGCGGGCATTACTCTGTCGGGCTCATGCAATGTCCAGAGATACGGTGATATCGCAGGCGTCTGGGATGATTCGAGCGCAACGCTCACTCTGAAGGGACGCAACAATGCAAAT
>JAIKZM010000167.1 GCA_024682215.1 Saccharofermentans sp.
ATTTGCATTGTTGCGTCCCTTCAGAGTGAGCGTTGCGCTCGAATCATCCCAGACGCCTGCGATATCACCGTATCTCTGGACATTGCATGAGCCCGACAGAGTAATGCCCGCTGCAGCAACGTATCTGGCGGCACCTGCAACACTCAAGACGATGCTTGTCGTAAGCACCAAAGAAACGGCTTTTACAAAACTCTTAAAATGCATACAACCCCTCCACAGATTTATAAGAAATCTTTTACTTTGATTATATGTTGTTCGAACAGCGCCAGTTAAACAGTTGGATTACTTTTTATTACAAATCAGTAACCTTCAGAGATTTGTTTTTTGAGGTGATGATGCCCGGAATGCTATAATGCCGTCATGAAAACCATTAACATCGAAATCGGAATGCCAAATCCTCAGGAAGCCATGACGACGCTCAACAACCGCATATATGCAGAGCGGGCATCTGGCGCCAGACTGGTAAAGATAATACACGGATACGGGTCGACCGGAAAAGGCGGCACGATCAGGAAAGTGTGCCGTCAAAAGCTTCTTGAGTACAGAAGAAGAGGCATGATAAAAGACATCTGCGACGGCGAGGATCTTACTCCCTTCAGCGAAGAAGGAAGGCGTTTTGCCGAGAAATGTCCGGAGATCAGAAGGGATTCTGACTGGGGCATGGGAAATCCCGGTGTCACAGTCGTAATGTTTAAGTGATCTTTTTACCGTTTATATCGAAATTTGCAGTTTGCCCGTTGTAATCCTCGACAGAGTAATAAGTCTCATGCCAATAGATCTTCTGATAGACAGGCTCGATGACAGTGTTTAGATCCCAGTCGACTATTCCGTATCCCCAAAGATTTCCGAAAGACGGATCGCATATCTGGATATGTCCTTCGGCATTGTGAAGATTGCCTTGGTCTCCGGCGCATAGAAAACCCTTGATCTTCTTTATGGTGCTGTCGTTCCGGTCAACGAGCAGGATCTCGTCGAGCGTAGCGTCGCGGTTGCTTGTCCCGACTATGAACTTGTTTTCGTTGATGTAATAGACATTGCCGTAACATGTGTTCAGCACCGGCCTATAGTTGTTGTCAATAACGCCGTTTCCGGCTCCCTTTTTATGTACTCGGTAGTACTTGGGACAGCTTTTGTCACCCAGCGGCTCGAGATCGTAAATGCCGTCGTAGACCGGAGGCACGATGAAATTGAGGTCTTTGTCGACGATGGCTTCCTGTTTGCCGATCCTGACATGGCCGCCGCTATATTCTTTTAAAGGCTTGCCGGTAAGATATACGAGGTTTACGTCCTGATCAAGGCTTAAGATGAGCCTGAATCTGGAGCCGGTCGGAAAACATCCTCCGGGTCCGTCTGATTCAAGATCTGCTTTTTCGACTTCTGCTTCGATACTGACCTCAGAACCTATGAAAGTTTTCCCGATGTTCTTGATCTTCTTTATGTAATCGCCGTAACTGTAGTATGTATACCACAGCAAAATATAATCTTTTCCCTTGTGGCTGACCTTTATGTACTCATCTCTGCCGAGCAGGTCAAAGTAGAAACGAAGACCCTTATCATCTTTGCACTCACTGTAAACCGGATCATTCTCAGTGATGTTCATGAAAGAGGTGACATCATATACGGTCTTTGCATTTTCGAGAACAGACAGATCAGCAGGACCTTTCTGGCCGGACGGCCTGCATCCTGACAGGCACAGGATCAGCCCTGCAATGATAAATAAAACCGAAACCTTATTCCTCATGTTTCTATCTCCCTGACACTCTGTCTTTGGAACGATGAAAACCACATTATTAAACTAACATCCCGAAACCCGGCGCAACAGGGGACAAACTCTTAAGCCTGCTCCGTGAAAATCCATGTTGTTTTTCGAACTGTTCAACAAAAAGGATTCCGTTTGTTGCTTAAGCATCGAAACATACAGGGATTAGTGATTGGTTTATGTCCTGATACCTAAAATAATACAACCGTTGAGCAAACCAAAACCAGTAAGGAGATCATTCAGATGAAGAACGAAGTTAAGGAAATCATGGAACTGAACATCGAAGCTCTTGATGAAGTATGCGGCGGCCTGACAGATCAGGAAAAAGACGATATCCGGTTCATGATCAGAGAATGGAAGAAGAATAAGATAGACCCCGTTGAGCTGTTTACCGTATTTGCAAACCTGTTAAAAGAATACGGTGATAACGAACTCTGGACACACGAAAAGCAGAATTTCATGCTCCTGGAATGGAACAGCGTAAAAGTTTAAGACAATATAAATGAAAGAGGTAACATCATGAACGAATTGAACGAGAATGAATTGGCAGTTGTAGCAGGCGGAGCTTCCACCGGCAAGAAGATCCCTTCAACCTATGTTGTAGTTGCGGGAGACAACCTTTCGACAATAGCATCCAGGTTTGGCACAACATGGAAGAAGCTTTACGATCTGAATAAGGCAGTGATCGACAAGACAGCGAAATCCCATGGCGTTAAGGACCACTTCGAGAATTATATCTATCCCGGAGAAGTGCTCAAGCTGAAGTAAATCAGTTTTATAACAGGAAAGTGTGTGGGGTGTCTCAAAATGAAATGAGACACCCCTTTACTTTGTACGATGAAGATATTTCAACCGGAAAATATACAGACTGTTCTTTCACTTGATTTGTCCCGAAAAGGTTCCCTGCCATAGGGACCATTTGCTGTACATTTGGGCAAAATTTGCCTATTTGTCCCGAAAAGCGTCCCTATCATAGGGACGTTCTGCTGTACATTTGGGCCAAATTTGCCAATTTGTCCCGAAAAGGTTCCCTGCCATAGGGACGTTCTGCTGTACATTCAATAGCAGTCATAATCACGAGGCTTTTTCAAAACAGGATACTTTTGAGAGAGCGACTTATTTTGCGGTCTTTCAGTTACAGACGCGGGGGAAGCGGACACGACTCTGTGATATAATCACCAGTTATATAGGAGGTAGAAATATGTTTTGTCCTAAATGTGGAACCCAGAATACTGACGGAGTAAGGTTTTGCGCTAATTGCGGAAACAATCTTATGCCTGATGCAAATGCAGCACCTGCACAGCCCCAGGCTCCTTATGCTGCACCCGTTCAGCCTGCACAGCCCGCACCGGCACCTGTACAGTCTGTCGCACCCATAGTTGCAATGCCTCAGCAGAAGACCAACGTCCTGTGCATTGTCGGTATGATCACGTCATTTGTTTCGATCATTACGCTGGGAACAACTTCGCTCGTCAGCTTGATCCTGTCTATTATCGGATTGATCACTGCAGGCAAAAAGAATGAGAGAGGCAAGGGTCAGGCTATTGCCGGAATCATCATATCTGCAGTATTAGTTGTGACCTGGATCTTTGCCATCTGCTTAGGAGTCAGCCGTTACATGGAAGCTTCAAGACGTGTTTATGAGCCTACCCGCAGGACCACCGAATATGAGGAACCTACCCGTAGAACAACGAGAGAGACCACTGAAGAGACGACCGAAGAAACAACGAGAAGAACTACAAGAGAAACTACTGAAGAGACTACTGCCGGCACATCGGAAACAGAGTCCAAGAAAGGTTATTCTCTGACATCAGTAGGTAACGATAAGACCGGCAAGGTTGCTCTGACTGAAGGCAATTGGGTTACATTCATCGAGGCCGGCGGATTCTCGAAAGAGGTCATAGAGCATGAACAGGCTAAGGACACGCGCACCGGCTCGATCATCGGTCTCTTTGTACTTGATGTGAATTACGATGCTGAATCCCTCGGCAAATCACAGATGGCTGCCATGGAACAGGCCGGTGCCAAGAAGATCACCGGCGCACGCGTAAAGCTCGGAGGCTACGATGCTATCCAGTGCTATGGTACATATCCTGACGGAACGATCCTCGTAGTATGGTTCTTCAAAGGCGATGACGGCCTGATGAGAAAGATCACCGTTGAGTTCCCCACAAGCAATACCAAAGCGTTCAGCCTGGTAGAAAAGAGCTACAAGCTCGACAGATAATCTGTTTGGATTTCCAATACCAACCGCCGCGATACATACCGTTTTCGCGGCGGTTTTTATTTGGACGGGATACCGCTGTATAATATGGCGGAGTTCTTAGAATTGAAAGGAAACGGGAATGAGGTTAAGAAAAGCAATCCTGCTGTTTGTGTGCTTTGCGGCCGTATTTGCCGTGTTCGGCTGTGATCTTGCTGCCAGAGGCAAAAAGGCTTACGAACAGGATCCCAAACGCATTGAGAAGGAAAATGCCGAAAAGATATTTGAATATCTGAAGAATGAGGACATAGACAGCCTCTGTGAGCTCTTTTCGAAGGAGAGCCAAAAGCATCACAACATCAGAAACGAGTGGGAAAGCTTTTTCCGTCACGTTGACGGAAAGATCGTTTCATATAAGAGCATCAGTTATCCTAACGAAGGCCTTGAAAAAGACGGGAACGGTGAAGTTAATGATTCTCACATTTCGGTAAACTATGCAGGCGTCACGACCGGGAACGGGACGGTCTATAAGGAATTCGGATACTACCGTGTTCAGGTCAGCAAAAAAGACCCCGATTCAGAGGGCCTGTCAGTTTTCACCATGAAAGATCCCGTGAGCGGTGAGTGGATAACTGTCGGCGGTGAGTAAGTAACAGATATTGATCAGGCGTTTGAAGGATCCGGCGAAGCCTTTCCGTAGAGGAAAGGCTTTGCAAGTTTACGGGCAAAGAAATCCACCAGCGGCCCCATGAAGAATGCCGTGATTATGGTGCCTACGCCTATGACTGCACCAATACCGGAAACCGGGGATCCGGAGATGAAGTAAAGTACTACGCCGATGATAACGCAGACGACGTCGGTTACTATCCTCACATATTTGAATTTGCCCACATGCCATGTGTTGGAGATTATGAGCGCGACCGCATCGTATGTTGATACGCCGATGTCTGCGGTCATGTAAAACGATGAAGCCACGCAGATTATCAGTATTCCTATGATAAGGCAGACGGCTCTGCCGGGGATGCCCAGACTGGGGAATAGATTCTCAAGTGTTTGCAAAGAAAACTCGGCTATGTAACCAATCAGGAAAAGGTTGATGAACGTTGCCAGTCCGATATAGTGTCTGTCGAAAATGAGACTGAACAGGAGCATTATCACGTTCACTATTATATAGAGAGTGCCGAAGCTTATCGGAATGACGCAGTCGAGTCCTGCCATCAGGGACTGAAACGGATCGACGCCGAACATCGCGCGTTTGAAAAATCCTACTGCCACACCGCAGATGAGAACGCCGAATATGCTCATAAGTATACGTTTGACCATATGGTCCTTCTTAAAATAACTCATAAATTTATCCATGTGGATAATCATAGAACAAACCCCTGAGATCAACAATTCAGGAGCATTGTTTTTTTATCAATTACAAGACGTCATTATTCACTGCCGGGTAAGGACGGTCTTACAAAACATGGCAATTTTGCATTATTTGTGGCGCATCTCACAACCAAGCGGGAAAAACGGATAATATAATGCTGGAATTTCCAAGGGAATAAGGAGGTTAGCATGAGTTATGACATGAATAACAATATGGTGTACGAAGAAAAGGCTTCAGGCTTTCTGAAGAAAGCGATCGCAGGGCTTATCTGCGCGGCTTTTCCGGTGGCGAGCATAGTCGCCATTTTTCTCGGTGCGGGCAATCACAGAGCAATAGTTGATTACATTGCTTCAGGCGGACTTCATACACCGAAGATAAAGACATGCGCTGCATTGAGCAAAGGTTCGATCTATGCAGGCATAGCGATGACTGTCATATATGCGCTTTATTTTCTGTATTTTGTATTGGTGATACTCGCTTTCAGTTTTTCATTATTGCCGAATCAGAAATGATCTCTTAACCTGTGCCAGGAACTTTTCTGCAATGGGTGTAAATGTCTGATATTTATTCCAGATAAGATACAGTTTTGTTTCCTGCTTCGGAGACAGCGGACGGAATACGAGTTCGCTTTCTTCGGAGCAGTTTATCAGATGCTCGAAAGTCAGAAGAATGCCCAGGCCTTCCTTTGCAAACATAGATGCGTTGTAGGAGAGACGGAAAGATCCTTCCAGGTGAAGTTCAGAAAAACGGTCTCCCGCCCATTCCGGTATCTCGATATTCCAGCTCTGTTCCGAGCAGAACAGAGGCTGTCCGATCAGATCGGAGACCCTGATGTGCTTTTTCTTTGCCAGCGGGTGGCTTTTCAGCATGACTGCTCCCCACCGGTCAGATGAAGGAAATGGTATGGATTCGTACTTATCTTTGTTCGGTGTCTCACAGATCACGCCGAAATCGAGAAGACCTTTATCGAGTTTTTCCGTTACCTGTTCCGTATCACCGCTGGTGATGTGGTAAGTGAAAGACGGATATCTGTCTTTAAGATTCTTTATCTCGCGTGCGAGCAGGGCGATCTGATATGACTCGCCCAGGCCGAAATATATATCGCCTCCGGTGATGTCATCAAGGGAGATGAATTCCTGCTCGATCTTGTCGGCCATTGCAATCAGGTCTTCGGAACGGTCACGCAGCAGCATGCCCTCATCGGTCAGTTTGATGGAAAAGCTGTGACGGATAAAGAGCTTTTTCCCGAGTTCATCTTCAAGGTTCTTCAGTGCTTTCGATAAAGTCGGCTGTGTAACGTGAAGCGTCTCCGCGGCACGGGTCATGTTCTCTTCTCTTGCTACCGAGAGAAAATAGCGCAGGTTCTTTATCTCCATGGGGCACCTCTTTCTGTGATATTCCAAAATAGCATATCTGATATTGATTTTATTCATTAGCACAATTTCATGCAACACCTTATACTGAACTCACAGAACAGAAAACAAAGTGGTTGCGGAGATTTGGTAATGGATCTGAAAGCTATGATAGACAGCCTCTCAGAGATCGGATGCACCGATGAGGAGAGAAAAACGGCAAAGATGCTCTATGACTCGGACCGCTATCCTGAACTTATAAGGTATCTGAAGAAATGCCGGTGCGGACTCATAGAACAGATGCATGATAGCCAGAGAAAAGTGGACCGGATGGATCTTCTCATCCGGAAAGCAGAGAAAGAATCAGTATAAACCCAAGGAGGCAAGGACCATGATCAAAGCTGAAGAATTGAGACTCGTAACAGAGTGGGATAAGACGTTCCCCAAGAACAGTAAGGTCGATCACAGCAAGGTGACTTTCGTTAACCGTTACGGCATCACGCTGGCGGCGGATATGTATGTTCCCGCGGACAGGAAAGGAAAGCTTCCCGCGATCGCGATGTGCGGACCTTTCGGTGCGGTCAAAGAGCAGTGTTCGGGCCTTTATGCGCAGACAATGGCAGAGAGAGGTTTCATTACGATCGCTTTTGATCCCTCCTTTACCGGCGAGAGTGGCGGCAATGTCAGATACATGGCATCCCCTGACATCAACACTGAAGATTTTATGGCAGCCGTTGATTTCCTTTCACTCAATGACAGGGTCGATCCCGAGCGCATAGGCATAATCGGTATCTGCGGCTGGGGCGGAATGGCTCTTAATACGGCTGCGTTGGATCCGAGGATCAAGGTTACGGTCGCATCGACAATGTATGACATGACCAGAGTCAATGCCAACGGATATTTCGATTCCGAGGACTCGGAAGAAAAGCGCTATGAGAAAAAGAAAGCTATGGCTGCGCAGCGCCTGGAAGACTTGAAGAACGGTACATATAAGCGTGCCGGAGGATGCCTGCCCCTTCCCGTTCCGGAAGATGCACCGTTCTTCGTTAAGGATTACAGCGAATACTACAAGGGCAGGGCATATCACGAGAGATCACTTAACTCAAATGAAGGCTGGAACGTAATTGGCTGTGAGTCTTTTATGAATCAGCCGATCCTTAAGTACTCGAATGAGATAAGAAGCGCGGTTCTGATCATCCACGGAGAGAAAGCACATTCCTGCTATTTCTCGAAAGATGCATTTGAGAATTTGACAAGGGACAGCAAGTATAAAGATAACAAGGAACTCATGATAATTCCGGGCGCCGTTCATACGGATCTTTATGACAATCTCGAAGTGATCCCTTTCGATCATATTGAAGAATTCATGAGGAAAAACCTATGAGGATAATTAGAGCATTTGCACTTGCTGTGCTCGCTTCTGTTGTGTTGGCAGCAACGGCCTGCAGCATGCAACAGAGCACCACGTCAGTTACCGCAGATGCACAGGCCGCAGAGACAGGAACATCATCTGAGGATACATCCATGAGTGAGCAGACTAAAGCTGCAACTGAACAGAGCGGGGAAACCAGGGTCGGAGCCTTTGACATGGCAAACAAAAAGGTCAGGCTCAACAGCGGATATGACATGCCCATAATGGGGCTCGGAACTTATTCGCTCGACCGCAATACCTGTGTCAATTCCGTAAAAGCACTGCTCAGGAACGGCGGAAGACTGATCGATACGGCGTATATGTACGGCAATGAGGAAGCGGTAGGTGAAGGCGTCAGGCAGGCAATGAAGGAGTATAACATTCCGCGTGAAGAGATATTTGTCATCACCAAGATATATCCAAGCCAGTTTGATGCACCGGAAAAAGCGATAGATCTGGCTCTTAAAAAGCTCGATATCGGATATATAGACATGATGCTCCTTCATCATCCGGGAAACGGTGACGTATATGCCTACAAGGCAATGGAAAAATACGTTGAGCAGGGCAAGATCCGATCTCTGGGGCTTTCAAACTGGTATGTGAAGGAACTGACGGATTTTCTTCCCAAGGTATCCATAACTCCTGCGCTTGTGCAGAATGAGATACACCCTTATTATCAGGAGCAGGATGTGGTTCCGTTCATTCAGGAAAAAGGCATCGTTGTCCAGTGCTGGTATCCTCTCGGAGGAAGAGGCCATACGTCAGAACTCCTCAATGACGGAACGATCAGCTCGATCGCAAAGGCATACGGAGTGTCTTCGGCACAGGTGATCCTGCGATGGGATCTGCAAAGAGGTATAGTTGTGATCCCGGGTTCAAGCAATCCGGATCACATAAAAGAAAATCTTGATCTGTTCGGTTTTGAGCTTTCGGACGAAGAAATGGCAAGGATAAATGCGCTTGACCGGAACGAAAAGCACGACTGGTATTAAAGGGGAAACTTATATGAGAATGAACATTGCAGCTGCTTTGATGGCCGGCACGATCCTGGTGACTCTGACGGGGTGTTCTCCGGCTCTTGAATCTACAACAGCTGCGGCGCAGATTACGGCTCCTGCTGAAAAAAAGTCCGAAACAACGACTGAGAAGACTGCCGCAACCACAGCATCTGAAACGACCACTCAGACAGAAGAGATCACCACAGTTACGGAGGCAGCGGAATCAATGACATTAAAGGTCGGAGAAAGGAAGGTTCCGGTGATCTGGGAAGACAACGCATCAGTTGAGGAACTTAAGAAACTGGCAGCAAACGGACTTACGATCAAGATGTCGAAGTACGGCGGTTTTGAACAGGTAGGTTCCATTGGCAGGAGCATTACGAGCAATGACAAACAGACTAAGACTGCGCCCGGAGATATAGTCCTTTATTCAGGCAATCAGATGGTCATATTCTATGGAACCAATTCATGGGCATATACCAGACTCGGAAAGATAGATCTGTCTAAGAACGAATTAAAGGCGCTGCTTGGAAAGAACAATGTGACGGTTACGGTAAGCATGGACAGGATAACTTAAACTGAATAATTGTCTTAATCATCACAAACACGTATATCTGTAGCATAAGCACCAGAACAGCTTCACATTACTGATTACCCTCCCAAGACATTATGGCCCGTAGGTTATCCGTACATGAGTGACCTGGTACAGACAGACTCCATTGGAACAGGACCCATAGACCCGGCGATCCTGCCCCCGCCGAAAAAGGCAGTTCAGTCGGTCCGAGTATAAACGCAGCAGATCAGACAGATTTCCAAAAACTTGTATGAGGCAAGAGTCAGGAGCAATCCTGACTCTTTTTATGCATTTGAGGATGCTTCTGTCAAAACGAAATATGCAGTGTCAGGACAAAATTGAACGAATGGATGGTATGATTAGTTCATCATTAATCAGGATGGTCTAATCTATGTTCAGAGGAATGCGTCGTATTAAGCAGCAGGTCAGTGATGAGGAGTGCATCCGTGTGTTAAAGGAGCAGCCCCGCGGAGTGCTCTCGATGATCGGAGATGAAGGGTATCCCTATGGTATTCCTCTCGATCACTGGTATTGCGAAGAGAACGGCAGGCTTTATTTTCATGGAGCAAAAGAAGGTCATAAGATCGATGCGCTGACAAAATGCGACAAGGTCAGTTATTGCGTTATGGATGAAGGCTTCCGGAAAGAAGGTGAGTGGGCGCTCAATATAACCTCTGTCGTTGTTTTCGGCAGGATAAGATTTGTAACTGATCCCGATCTGATAACAAAGATCGGAACAAGTCTGTGCCGTAAGTTCACAGATGATGAAGAATACATCAGGCACGAAGTCGAGTTTGCACTTCCGAGGGCTCAGTGCCTTGAACTCATTCCTGAGCATATGACGGGAAAACTCGTTAACGAATCCTGAACAGGGGAACCACTTTAAACTGCCGGAAGGAAATTTTTGCCACTTTTGTTAACAAATAATGCCGCCTTCCGTTAACTGCGGTTGGTGGCATTTCTTTTATCTGCCACATAAAATAATGTTAAAAATCAGGGCAAAGGTGGTAGATTTATGAGAAAGTCATATTTGGACAACTTAAGATGGGTAACGGTCATACTTGTCGTCTTTTACCATGTCTTTTACATGTATAACGGACAGGGGATCCTTGGGACGCTGGGAAAGATCACAGACCTTGAAGTTCAATACTACGATATTTATCAGTACATCGTATATCCGTGGTTCATGGCACTTCTGTTCATCGTCTCCGGTGTCAGCGCAAGATATTATCTCGAAAAGCACACGGGAAAGGAATTCATAAAGAGCAGGACCGTAAAGCTCCTGGTGCCGTCAACGATCGGTCTTTTTGCATTTCAGTTCATCCAGGGGTACATTAACTGTTCTTTCGGAGATATGCAGTCCGCACCGGTCCCAGCAGCAATAAAGTGCTTGATCTATTGCCTTTCCGGGATCGGAGTTCTTTGGTATATCCAGATGCTCTGGCTGTTCTCGCTTGCTGCTGTGCTCATAAAAAAGATCGACAGGGACCGCTTATGGAATGTCTGCAGAAAGACACCGTTTTGGGTATTGATCCTTATTGCCCCGTTCTTCTTTTTGGCGGGACAGGTCCT
This sequence comes from Saccharofermentans sp., assembly GCA_024682215.1. GTDB lineage: Bacteria > Bacillota > Clostridia > Saccharofermentanales > Saccharofermentanaceae > Saccharofermentans. Next base: position 11,245 of record JAIKZM010000167.1, read on the forward strand.
CAACACTCCGATAATCGTCTGCTACAGATTCGGACTTTATTTCCTCGCGTATCTGCTCGGATACTTTGTCTTCTCACACGATGAGGTGATCGGGGTTACTAAGAGATTCTTCTGGCTTTTCGCACCGGTTGCGGCAGTTCTTGGCATTGCGTTCTGCATCGTTTACTTCGGTCAGAACTATGCTGACGTTCCGGTAAACCGCACACCGTTGTTCCTTCTGTACGGCTGGTTCGGCTGTGTCGCCATGATCGGCGGATTTGCGAAGTTTTTTGACTTTACAAATGATTTCACAAAATGGATGAGCTCACACAGCTGGGGACTTTATGTTTTCCATTATCTGGGGATCTCATTAGTTGCGCTCTATCTTGCAAAGCCCGGCCTGATTCCCGCATGGGCGAGCTACCTTTTGAGCACCGCAGCGGGTTTTGGATTATCATATATCTTGTATTTCGTTATCTCGAGGATCCCTGTCTACAGATGGATGGTGCTCGGAATCTCTAAAAAGAAGGAGACGAGAAATGTTTAAGGATAATCTTATTGAGCTGAGAAAATACAACAACATGTCCCAGGAAGAACTTGCCGACAAGATCGGTGTTTCCCGCCAGACACTGTCAAAATATGAGACCGGAGAGTCACTCCCCGACATAGAAAAATGCAGACTTATAGCTGACGTTTTCGGTGTTTCGATAGATGATCTGTTGAATTATGACAAGAAGATCAGTGAGAACATGGGACTCGGTGTGCCACCAAAAGGAAAGCACATTTTCGGACTGGTCAAGGTAGGAGACAAAGGACAGATCGTTCTTCCCGCCAAGGCAAGGAAGATCTTCGACATCAACCCGGGAGACAACGTTCTCGTTCTGGGTGATGAAGGACAGGGACTGGCGATCTTAAAAGAGAAGAGCTTGCTCAATCTTTTGAAAAACGCAAGAAAACAGCCGCTCTGAGTTTTCGCGTAAATGAATACGAGCCGGGGCATCTGAAGTGATCCCGGCTCGTATTTTATTGTGCAGTGAAATCCTCTACATTTACGAAATGGAAACACAATAGCAAAAAAATTAACAATAAGTAAACCTGCTTTTGTTTATGGGTTGATAGAATAGACCTATATTGTTCAAAACAAGCGGGAGGGAAACGTATATGGATCTGCAGAAATACGTAGACGGCTTTGGCGCCATGACATGTATAGTATCCGTTGAAAATCTCGGTAACGGGAAGCGCGGAAAGTTCCGGATCGTTACCGGAAACAAAGCGTATATCGATTCCATAGAAAATCCTGCGCCGGGAGCTGAACTTTTGATCCAGAAGTTTACACCCAATCAGGAATATACAAATTACTTTACCAGGGACCTTAACTTTGAAGAATACTGCTACAAAGCAGCAGTTGAAAAACGATGCCTCAATTCTTATGCCACCGCAGAAAGGATACAGGGCGTCTGGTTCAACATGGTATTTCTTCCGGTTGCGTATGAAGAAGGAAACCTCTGCTTTTGCACATATACCATGGAGATAAACTTTGAGGCAAATCTGGAAAGAATGGCATCACTTCCCGCAGATGTCACATCGAATGTCATCAAGATATGTCTAGAACTCAGAAGTACAAAAGAGTTCAATGAAATGATGAATGACGTCATACTGGATGTCAGGAACATGTTTGATGCCGAGCACTGCTGCATTCTGCTCATGGACTCATTCGAACGGAAATGCACCGTCCTTTGCGAGGCACTATCCGAAAATACAGTCCTGACTACAATGAATAATTATAACAATGACGGATTCTATGATATCGCTGACAGCTGGAAAGACCTGATCGCGGGAAGCAACTGTCTTGTCGTAAAAGATGAGCATGACATGGAAGTAGTCAGGGAGCGCAATCCCGCATGGTATGATTCATTCACATCAGCACACGGAAAGAACATAATCCTGTTCCCTCTGAAATACGGTGAAAAGCTTCTCGGTTATATCTGGGCGATGAACTACGATATAGCAAAAGCCACCAGCATCAAAGAAACATTCGAGACAACAGCTTCCATTCTTGCCTCCGCCATAAGCAACTATCTGCTTATGGACCGTCTGAAAGTCCTGAGCTCAAAGGACATCCTGACCGGAGTCATGAACAGAAACGAAATGAACAATTATGTTGATAAGCTTAGTCTGGATAATGCTGAATCCGGTATTTCCGTAGGTGTTGTCTTTGCTGACCTTAACGGGCTAAAACGCGTAAATGATAAATACGGCCATAATTCGGGTGATACGCTTTTGAAGAATGCTGCAAAAGTGCTTGAGGAAGTCTTTGACACTGACGAGATCTTCCGTGCCGGCGGAGACGAATTTACGATAATCGTGACTGGCATTACCGAGGAAGAACTCAGCAGGCTGGTTGAAGCAGTAAGAGAAGCATCTAAGAAATATGAACATGTCTGTTTTGCGATCGGCCAGTGTTACGAGGACAAAAGGACGAATGTAAGACAGGCTCTGAGGATCGCTGATGAGCGCATGTATGAAGATAAGCAGAAGTATTATGACCAGCATCCCGAACTGAAGAGATAGGAGATTAAAGATGATCAGTTTTGACCATTTGCCGTTAGATAAAGATATACTGAAAGCTCTCAGGGAATTGTCGATCAATTACGTGTTCCAGCCCATATTCCTGCCGGACGGCAAGACCGTTTTTGCATGGGAAGCCCTTATGCGTCCGACCGATATGACAGTAACCGATCTTATTGCAGATTACATGAAAAAGGACAAGCTGCACGTTCTTGAAGTGGCTACTTTCTTTGGCGCGATGCAGGCATTTTTCCTGAGAGGATACGAGCAGAAAGTTGCGATCAATTCATTCCCGAGTGACTGCATGAAGCAGGAAGAAGCGGATGTTTTTCTGGATCTTTTCGGAGAAAGGATACGGAACAGGATGATCATTGAAAATCTTGAGTATCCGTATTTCTCGGCTGAACATTGGAAAGAAAAGAGCAGATCCGTCAAATATATGGATAATCTGCTGGCAGCGGATGATTTTGGCACCGGGATCACCAATCTTGAACTGATAGAGCTCATGTCTCCCCATATCGTAAAACTCGACAGGGAACTGATCTCAGGGATCGATCACATGAGTGAAAAGCAGAGGAAAGTAAAAGAGCTGGTAAGCCTTTTCCATTCAAAAGGAATCCAGGTGGTTGCCGAAGGGATCGAAGAGAAAGAAGAGTTTGAATATCTTCTGGGCCTCGGGATCGATCTTTATCAGGGATACTATCTTGCCCGTCCGGCTTAACGGTTCAATAACGAATATCACTTTGTGCCTCCCGTAAGGTGGGCGCAGGGGAGATGTCAAAGATGTCTTGTATCGATCTAGTTATCTAAACTGACTGTTTAGTATATAATTATCTGCGGAAAATCTGTTCCTGTGAGAGAACAGGCGGATCAAAGGGATAAATTAACGGATTGAGGAAAGAAAAATGACATTTTCAGACCAAGTGACAAGAATGATGATCATTCTTTTCATTATTATTGTTGTCGGCATGACAGCTTTTTATGTCATCTCCAAGCTGATCAAGGAAAGAAGGAACAGCGGTGGTATGACTCCACCCAAGCTTGCCGGAATGCGCTCTACGACACATAAGGAAGCGGAAGCGATAAAAGCGCAGGTGAAGCCCAGGGTCGTAAGGCTCATTATAGTCCAGAGCCTTATCCTTTTGCCCCTTGCCACCATCACTGCCCTGTCAGCTGCCAGCATGTATGAAACAAACCAGCTCTCCACTTTTATAATGGGCTTTGTGGCTGGTGCCCTCGTAATCATGTATATATGTACACTTACGGTCCCGCTGTCCGAGATAAGAAGCCTTAATAACAGGCTTTATTCTGTCAGCGACTGCCGTATAAAGGAGATCACTTTAGTCAAACGCTACAGGCCCAGAAACGTTCCCGCGATCGTGCGCCACGCCTTTATCGCTGATCACGAAGGCTCGATCTGGGAGTGTGATCTTACCAAAGACATGTACGGTCTGTCTGAAGGAACAAAGTGCCTTGTGGTGATCTACGATTCTGAGGATAAGATCAACAGGCACAACACGACCGGCAGGGTCATATACAAAAGAGCGTTATACGTGCCGTTTGATTAACATTTCCATTATTTCATAATACGACGGACAAAAAAACACTGTTGACAAAGCAGGTTTTTCGAAGGATAATTAATTTGACACAAGTGAATTGTATAAAATCAATTATATGGTGGACGGACATGAAAAGATCTAAGAAGTACGATGCTCTTAAGCTAAGCAACCAGGTGTGTTTCCCGCTCTATGCCTGTTCCAAGGAACTGGTGAATCAATACACTCCGTATCTTAAGAAACTGGGCATTACATACACCCAATACATAGTAATGATGGTCCTTTGGGAATACGGGACCGTTTCTTCAAGAGAACTTGCAGACAAAGTCCATCTTGATTACGGTACTCTTACCCCGGTCCTTAAAAAGCTTGAGAGCATAGGGTATCTGACAAGAAACAGAGATCCCGAAGACGAACGTCTGCTGATCGTATCTATCACTGACAAAGGTGACGCGGCCAAGGATGAAGCACTTAAGATCCCGTCCTGCATTGCTTCGTGTGTAGGACTTAATGAAGAAGAGTTCAAGATGCTCTACATACTTACTTATAAAGCACTGAACAATATGGAAAACGCAAAGTGTAACAGATAACAGCCAAGTTTTATCAAAACATGAAAAGGAGAAACAACATGATCTACGATTACGAAGTAACAACAGGAAAAGGCGAAACACTTAAACTTTCAGATTATAAGGGAAAGGTCATTCTTGTCGTAAACACGGCGACTGGCTGCGGCTTTACTCCTCAGTATGAGCCCATCGAGAAGCTCTACAAGGAATACCACGACCAGGGCCTTGAGATCCTCGACATCCCCTGCAACCAGTTCGGCGGACAGGCTCCCGGATCTGACGAAGAGATCCACGAGTTCTGCACTCTTCACTACAACACAACATTCCCCCAGATGAAGAAGGCAGATGTTAACGGCGAGAATGAACTTCCCCTTTACACATATCTTAAGTCGCAGAAAGGCTTTGAAGGTTTTGATGAGCACGAGTACAAGGCACTCCTCGAGAAGATGTTCTCGGATGCCGATCCCGACTGGGACAAGAAGCCGGACATCAAGTGGAACTTCACCAAGTTCATAATCGACCGTGAAGGAAATGTAATAGCAAGGTTTGAACCCACAGCCGACATGTCAAAAGTTGAAGAGTGCGTTAAGGCACTTCTGTGAACTAAAGGAGATTAAAGATGTCATTTGCAGTCAGATATTTTACACAGACAGGGAACACAAAGAAGCTCGCCCAAGCGATTGCAGAAGAGCTAGGAGTTGAGGCACTTCCCATAAGCAAGCCCATCGATGAAAAGGCAGATGTCCTTCTTCTGGGCAACTCATATTATGCATTTTCGATAGCTCCGGAAGTAAGGGATTTTGTCGCATCTCTCAACAAGGATAAGGTCGGAAAGATAGTCAATTTCGGCACAGCTGCCATGATGAAATCAACGTTCAAGAAAGTAAGAGCAGTTGCAAATACCGTCGGGATCCCGGTGCTCGATAAAGAATTTCATTGCAAAGGCGAGTTCAAAGGAATGAACAAAGGCAGACCGAATGCGGACGATATAATGGCAGCACGTGAGTTTGCAAGAAACATTAAGAAGGAGATGGCCTGATCATGTCCAAAGTTTTGATAGCATACTTTTCGGCGAGCGGAGTCACGAAAAAACTCGCAGAGACACTCTCTGAAGCAACCGGCGGAGATCTGTTTGAGATAGTGCCGGAGCAGCCTTATACAAAAGCAGACCTTAACTGGATGAATCCCAAGAGCAGAAGTTCCGTCGAGATGAAAGACAGGTCTTCACGTCCTGCGATCTCTTCAAAGGTCGAGGATATCTCTTCCTACGATATTGTCTTCGTGGGATTCCCCGTATGGTGGTACAGAGAGCCGTCGATAATAGATACTTTCGTAGAGTCTTATGATCTCTCAGGCAAGACAATTATTCCTTTTGCAACATCAGGTTCAAGCGGCATCGGATCTTCCGGCGAAAACATCGCAAGTCTCACCAAAGGAGCCAAGGTGGAAGCAGGTGAACGCTTCAAGGCAAATGCAAAAGCAGATGAGCTCAGGCAGTGGGCTCAGAAGTGGATCTGATTCCTAACATTAACTTGAACTAAGAGTGATCCCGAAAACCGTCTCTATGGCAGAGACGGTTTTCGAGACAAATGCTCAAGTTAAATCAGCTCGATTTTGAGACTGGCTTTTATTGCTCCTGATGTGCTCGTTGATGTATCCGATGTCCCTGTTTACACGGAAAGCGTCTATCGCAAATGCAAGCGCGAGTACGATACCCACATATATAAATGCCATCCAGAAATTGCTCGGGAAGAACCATCCTGCAATGAAGCCGAACAGCATTACGATGCCGGTGAAGACAAAGTATTTAAGGATGTAACTTACCAGGATGGACAGTGACAGGAACTCGTCAAAAAGGAAGTTGACGACCGTAATTATCAGTGCGAGGAGAAACAGCGACAGCACGAGAGTGATCTCGGCCGTTAACCCCGACCATATTATCGAACAGGTGAATACGGCGAGTATCATCAACGCCGCAAGGATGCATGTATCTTTCAGTATTTTACGTACAGGCATTATCAAAACCTCCGCTTTATGTCGCGCAGATATTTGCGTGAGACTATGAGTTTCTCGCCGTTGTCGAGTTCAGCTTCAAGGTGGCTGTTCTTAAGCTGACGGATACCAGTAAGATGCATCGTGTTCATTATGCATGTCCTCGAGATCCTTACAAGATCGGAGTCTTCTGCGGCCTTTTCGATATCGGCCATAGATGAATCGAGCCTGAAGACATCCCCTTTGGTATAAAGGAATACTTTCCTGTCAACGTTTTCGAGATAGTACACGTCGGAAAGCGCGATGCGCATCTGTTTGTCGTCAGAAGACGCACTGAAGCTGACGTCGAGTTTCTCGATCCTCTTGACAAGACCTTTGACCGACTCGGTCAATTCGGGATATTCGATCGTGACGGTCAGCGGTTTGTCAGTGACCTGTCTGGTAACTATCTTCATCTATCCTTCCTGTTCCTGTTCTTTTATTCTTCCGATAACAGCCGCTGCTTCTTTCTTGAATCTGCGTGAGAGCGATGCATAGACGATCACACCGAGAAAGAAAGCCATATTCATATACCTTATCAACATGCTTATCTCTGTTGTATAAGAAGATAATAACTGACTTCCGATCAAATTGCTAAACATATGCACGAGGGCGCCCGCAAGTATGCTGCGGTTCGTCTTGACATATACGAAGGAAACGAAAACACTGAGCATCATGACGCTCGGTATGAACATCAATGCATGAAAGGGTGAATCCTTTAAAAGGTTGTATTGTGCCTGACCGGGGGTGAAGTACCAGGGAAGATGCCATATGGCCCAGATGAAACCGAGTATCAGCGATCCTTTCAGAAATCCGAATATCACAAGAAGCCTGTCAAGCGCATATCCCCTCCATCCGAATTCCTCGTTGAGAGGACCTGAGATGAGTGAGAGAAGAAGCACGAGGAATATGTTGAGAGGGTTGGCTGCAATTGCCTTGATATAGTCCATTGTTGGCATTTCATATCCGAGAAGGCCGACTCCTATAGCAATACTAACAGCAGACAAGAAAGTGAAAACCAGTATGGTTATCAGCGGCCACTTCCAGCCGGTTTGTCTGAAACTTATGCACCTTTTGAAATAGTCTTTTATCTTGTCTTTGGGGTACGTCAGAAATACAAGGAAAAGAGCAACTACAGAAGGTGCTCCGCCGCCAAAATAGAATATAAATGTCCCTGCTCCCGTTCCCGTAAACCCGAACATTACGGGAATGAATCCGCAGATCCATGTCCATGCCAGCATAAGTGCAAAGAACAGCACCAGGTATTTTGTTGACATCCAAGATTTCCTCATTTGAATTCCTCCGTATACTGCGAGTCTAGCGGAAGCTTTTTGATGTTGCCACAGCAGGGGACAGATGTTGCAAAAACAAGGACGCAAAGTGCATTACGTCAGCATGTGAATGATATAATATTCTGCGTGAGGTAGATGATGGATAGATTGATCGGAACAGGTTGGTATGCGCTTCTTATTGCAATGGCCGGAGATATTGTCATATCTCTTATCCTGCCTGCTTTCTATAAAGGTTACAGTATCTCAAAGATGTCGATAAGCGCCCTTGGCAACCCGAAAAGCCCGGTAAGACTGCCGTTTAATATCTGGATGCTCATTGAGGGATTACTGTTTCTGGCGGCAATCCCGTCTTTCTATAAGATGTATGCGCCTGTCTCAAAAGGATTAACCATTACTGCGATCGTTTTCATTGCAGCATTTGCCGTCGGTGCGTGTATCTTCACATGCTTTTTCAGCGTGAATGAATCAAGGGACGAAGTAACTACAGCTTCAAAGATACACGGGGCAGGTTCTGCCGTCGGTTTTATGCTTTTTCTTTTCGTGCCTTTGCTGACAGCCATACTGTCATTTAAGAGCCATGACGGACTGACAGGCGGGATCAGCGTTGCATGTTTTGTTCTTTCGCTCCTGTTCTTCACGCTGTTCATCATGTCGGACAAAGAAGAGTTTTCGAAAACGGTAATCGCAAACGAAGGTTTATGGCAAAGACTTAATCTTTTCTTTATGTATCTGCCGTTGGGTATTATTGCAGTAAAAAACATTTCCGGAGTTTAGAAACAACGATATGGATCAGAATGAGAAAAGAATATACCTGATAAGACATCTGATAGATGAACGCCCGGATAAAGAGGAGATCTCCATCCCGGACAGCGAGCGGGAGCAGAAGATGCTGCTTCGCGGCCTGTTCAATGTAAGACTGCCTGCAGATATCTCAGATGAGTTTCTTGAAGTTCAGAATGAATACCTCAAAGAAGAGATAAGCAAAAGAGGCATCACAGATATCAAGGATCTGAGGCCTGTCAGAGACGGGCTCTACATATGGCAGGGCGACATAACGACATTAAGGTGCGATGCGATAGTAAACGCGGCCAACTCGGGACTTACTGGATGCTACTCTCCGTGTCACTCTTGCATAGATAACTGTATCCACACGTATGCGGGAATAAGGCTCCGCAACATCTGCTCGGACATAATCAGAAAGCAGGGTCACGAAGAACAGACCGGACTTGCGAAGATCACGCCCGCATATAATCTTCCGAGCAGATACGTTATCCACACGGTAGGTCCTATCGTATCGGGCGCATTGACACAGCAGGACGAGGATCTTTTAAGGTCCTGCTATGTGTCGTGTCTTGAGACTGCGTTGAAGAATAACGTCTCTAGCATCGCATTCTGCTGCATCTCTACAGGGGTATTCTGTTTCCCTAATCAGAGAGCAGCGGAGATCGCGGTAGAGACAGTTGAGGAATTTCGCAAGACAAAGAACAGCAATATCGAAGTGATATTCA
>JAIKZM010000170.1 GCA_024682215.1 Saccharofermentans sp.
GCCGGTCTCGATCTGGGCATGGAGAGAACCGGCGCCCACTGTGAGGAGCGCCGGTATGAGGAGAATCCACCTTCGGATGGACATTAGACTACTGCTTGATCAGCGTGAAGCCGACCTTGAAGGTGTCGTAGCCGTCTGCAAGCGAGGCGATGGCCGCGATCTCGGAGTTCCGCTGACCCGCGACGGAGGCGCACTTCTTGAGGAAGCCCAGGAGCTTGTTGGCCGGGAAGAGCATCTTGAAACCGCCGCTGACGGACTCGAGCGTGCCGGTCATGCTGAAATATTTCAGCTTGCGGCCGAAGGTCAGGGTCACGGTCTTTTCGCCGGTACCGACCTTGTAGGTGCCGTTGAGCGGAAGGCCCATGACGTTGCAGGTGAAGGTCTCGTCGGTGGCGTTGAAGGTGAAGGTCGTGACACCGGGCTTGACGCCGAACTTGGAGAGGGTCTTGTCGATTTTGTCCTCGACATTGGAGGTCACGGCCGTGCCGGCGAGGTTGGACAGGAATACATGTCCTTATAAGGAGAAGACATTTCATCGTAGTAATCTTTAATAAGACCTGCAGGACATATCCAGTCTTCAGAACCCGAAATGAACATAACGGGCACATCGAATTCCGTTCCCTTGTCACTGATATAAAATGAGTTGAGCACATCGATCAAAGACCCGGACAGTTCATCATATTTCGAGTAATCAAACAGCATGCTTATCTCCAGCATGTACCATCTGCAATCGTCAACTCCCATATATGGAGATGTAATTCCTGCAAATGTTGATACATCATCAGTGACGGGCAAGGGGTGATAAACATCCGTGAAATTCCTTAACTTCATTATGTTTGCAGTACTCGGATCTGCCAGGAACGATTCATATGCTGCTTCCATTTCTTTTGTGTCAGCACCGCTTGCTTTTGCTTTGCTGAGGGCATCTGCATAACTGTACTTTTCGCCTGCCATATCGCGCTCGTCAATGCATTGTCCGATGCCGATATAAGCTGATACCTTATCAGCGTGTTCCCTGACATATGAAGAACCCAGCATAGAACCGTAAGAATGTCCCATGATGATGACCTTGTCCTGACCGAATCTGTCGCATGCATAATCAACCAGAGCATCGAGATCTTCTAACTGCTTTTCAAATGATAACGTCTTATTATCCGGATCTGTTGCAATGTTCCTGTAGTAGGATCTGCCGCATCCTCTTTCATCCCAGCACAAGACCGTATACTCGTCTGTCAGGTAATCCAGAAAACAATAATCCAGGAATGTAGTCGGCGCGCCGGGTCCGCCGTGAAGCGAGATAATGACCGGATTATCAGTCTTCTTTCCCATCATGAGAACATATTCTTCCTGGTCGGTAAGTTTGATATAACAGCCTTCATTTATGCCTCCCTTGTACATAAATGCACGGCTTACTTCCTTATAATTCCTGATTGCAATCAGTCCTGCAAGTGTCACGAAAACAATAACTAAGACTGCGATTCCCAGACCCTTTAAAATCTTTACGGGAAGCTTTCTTTTCTTCTTGCCGCACGCTTCATTTCTGTGGGCAGCATGAATACCAATGTGGCCGATCCCGAGGATAACAGAGCCTGCGATCATTATGATGTTTCCGCCATAGATTCCCAAAAGGAAGAATGCGATAACGGGATAAGTCGCTAAAGCCAAAGGCATTCCGAGGAAGCTCTTATAGAAATCCTGCATGGTTTTTTCCGACTTGAAATATCTGATCCATGCTATGTCATAAACAACAAGGTTAAGAAGCGCGAGGATCAGCACGGAACTCCAGAAGTTCAATCCGTGGAAATTGAAGTTAGAAAAGATGAGTGCAGCAGGCGTAACAATAAACTGTCCGATGCGCTCTAATGCTAGCAAGACTTTATTCTCATTCTTCGCGTACTTGTCGTAGTCTTTCGGCTGATTTCTCGTCCAGATAAAATTTGGGATGAACAGCATCAGGAGCATTATCAGGCCAACATATGAAAAACCAAACTGCATTATTATTTCTCCAATCTGTTAAAAAATTCTCTCATAGCTTTTTCGCAAGCGTCAGGCTCATAGGAAAATACAGCATGTCCGCAGTTAAGCTGGACAGTGGTTGCATCTGAGATCTGTGAGGCATAGTCCTTTTCAAGATCGATCCATCCGTTAAAGATAGAGCCGTCAGAAACAATGAGGAGTGTCGGAACATCCGGCATCTTGCGGCTCTCGACAAGGTCACGGTCAGATACAAAATAATCTGCCTCATGTGCATAAGTTTCATTGCTGTATCTGCTGCAGACCAGTGCCATTGCAGTCTTTTCTTCCTCGGGAGAAAACTCTTTTCCAATTCTGCTTCCCGCAAGAAGTCTTACTATGCCCATCTTCCTGAGCGTTCTCAACAGAGCATTTGATGAATTATTTTGTCTTACATTCGAATCATCAAAAGTGTCGTATGCAGCAGGCACTGCCATGTCGAGACCGACGATAGCTTCAACTTCTTCAGGAAAGTTCTGTGCCCAGTAAACTGTCTCGAGTCCTGAATAAGAATGAGGACAAAGGATAAAGGGTCCTTCAACACCT
>JAIKZM010000180.1 GCA_024682215.1 Saccharofermentans sp.
TGTTTACCGCATCTGCATAAGAGGACTTGATCTGGAGCTCAGGCAGGTGATATACGAAAATATCACTTTCATCCACTTCTCCGTCCTCATCAACTCTGTTGGGATCAGGTACCTTTTCAGTCCTGTCTTTGACGAATTCCGAAGCGGGATTATATACGGTCGTTGCAGTAGCGGAAGGTTCCGTCTGAGCAGTCTCGGAAGTCTCTGCCGTTGCCGTTGTTTCAGCTGTTGTTTCTGAAACTGTGGCTGTAGTCTGTTCAAGCTGTTTGCCGCTGCATGCTGCGAGCGAAAACATCATCGCGCAAGCGAGTGTTGTTGCAATTATCTTCTTCATAACTGATCACCTCGTACTTTATTCAAGTTTTTCTGCAGGAAGCTCACCTGTCTTCCTGAGTAAAAGATAAGAGACTTTTGTGTAGTCTGTGTGAAGTCTGTGTGTTATGTTTGTGTACATGACAAATCTATACCACCAGGTCTTCCTCCTCAACCGACTGTTGGTAGAGTCCCTTTGTTTTAAGGATTTGCGGCCTTTTCACCAACGTACGGTTGCCTTGAATGTCTCGTCTTCGAATTCGATATCCAGGCTGTGGCCTGCGGACAGGAGGCAGTTCTCGACTATCGAAAGGCCGAGTCCTGCGCCGCCCTCGGCGTCTCTGGATTCCTCGCCCTTGACGAAAGGCTTTTTGAGATCCTTTACGTTCTTGATCTTCTGATCGGTAAGGTTGGTCATCGTAAAGCCCTTGTTGTCGATCACGATATTGACTGTTGTATCGGGCCTTGCGTATTTGGTCGCGTTGCCAACGAGATTTCTGACGGCCTGGTCGATGAGCTCTTTGTTGCTCTTTACGTGGCCTTCGCCCTTGATCTCGACTTTAATGTTCTTCTTCTCGAAAAGCTCGGCAACAGCATTGTACTCGGCCTCGATAAGGGCATGAACATCTATATCCCTCGCAACAGACTTAGCCGTACCGGTCTCGCTCTTGGTGAACATCAGTATGCCTTCTATTGTCTTGTTCATGAAAGACACGTTCTCTCTAACCTTAGAAGAGTAGTATGCGCGCTTCTCCGGATCGGTGTCGTACTCCAGGTTTTCTGCGTAAGCGGACATTGCTGCCAGCGGGGTCTTAAGGTCGTGAGCCATTGCGGCAGTCGTCTTTTTCCTGTATTCGAAGATCTCCCAGACAGTTTTCTTGCTGCTGTAGATGATGGTGGAAACCGTAATGGCAAGCAAGAGCGCCACGAGACATGCAACGATGAGGATCAGAGCGGTCGTGAGCGGAAGCGCCTTAAAGCATGCCTTGCTGCAGTACATTTCGACCGGAGCAGTAAGGATCTCCCATGTCATATCCGTTGCGTTCATATCGTACGAAATGTCGAACTCGGTATCGTTAGTAATGGACTGGGAATCGTTAATGTCTGTCATCGACGGATTCAAATAACCGTCATAAGTATATGGTGATTCAACTTTTTCGTACCCTTTTGTGTCCTTGGGCGTACAGTCGATCGTTGCTATGGCCTCTTCATTTTCGCCTTCGAAGATAACTACCTTTCCCGGAAGGAATGTGTGTGTGGTCCTGTTGACATAGACTTCTTCATAGCAGTAATTGTAGGTGGGCGGCATAAGTCCGATACGTTCAGCCAGACTCTTCAATGTCTCATTTTCCACGGAATAGACATCCCTGAGATAAGCGTTCTTTACCGGATCGTATTTTCTGCTCTTATACAACGGTTCAAGATACGATCTGTCTTCCAGCAAAAACACTTCATCATGTTCATGTAAATATTCATCATAATCATCATAAAAGTTAATGATGACGCCGGCACATGCACCCTCAGGTGTCTCTGCGATCCTTTCGTTTTCCACATAAGCGCCGCAGAATTCGTCCATGTTTTCGCCATATCTTCTGCAAAGATATTGCTTTATTCTTCCCAGATTCCTGTCGCGCTCTGTTTCATCTGAGGAACAGTAATCATTTATGAGCTTTACAAGCTCCTGAGTATAGCTGTTCCAGTTGCTCATAGCCCTGGTCCTGGCACTCTGCCTGCACACTTCGATGACAAGATACGAAGCCGCCATGGAGACAGCCAGGAATATTGCGAGCCATATTGCGAGATATTTGATGTATTTTGGTTTCTTGATCGCTTTCTTTTTCGGTATTACGGTTTTCTTCTTAGTCATGAGATCCCCTTTCAGACGGCTTTATAACCTCCGCCTCTGATAGTCTTGATCTGATCTCCTGAAGAACCGAGCTTATGACGGACGTTCTTTACGTGGGTGTCTACGACCCTGTCACTTCCGAAATAATCCATGCCCCACACGAGATCGAGCAGCTGCTGCCTGCCGAGAACGTGGCCTTTGTTATCGAGCAGAGCTTTGAGGAGGAAGTATTCCTTGGGCGCGAGTTCTATCTCTTTGTCGCCTGCGAAAACCTGCATT